>DAOUWH010000104.1 GCA_030667205.1 Nitrospirota bacterium | reverse complement strand
GTGGAGGGATAGGCCGCAGCCCCTCCCGGCACATAAACTCCCACCCTCCTTATGGGCCGGATTACCTGGCCGAGCCTGATGCCCTCTTCGCTTACTGACCATGAGGCCTCTTTCTGCCTCTGGTGAAACCGCTTTATCCTGCGGGCCGCAAGTTTTAAGGCACTAACCACCCCCTTGTCGGCCTTTTCGGCGTATCGCTGTATGATGGCCGGTGTGAGGCGGAGCCTCGTATGGCCGTCGAACCGCCTGGTGTATCTTTTGACCGCCTGGTCCCCGCCCCGCCTGACGGAAGCGAGGATTTCCCCGGTCTTTTTGAGGACTTCGGGCGAGACGCCCGCGCCGCGCTTCCTTAATATGCCGAGGAAGGCGTCGATCTCCCGTTTTTTGGTTAAAATCCGCATTGCCGACATTTTAACGGATAGACCGAGGTTATTCAAGGACTTCGGCCCGCTTTACGGGAAAAACGGGGTTAATTTCCAAGTTGAAAGAATCGGCGATTATATCTATACTAAATAATTCCGGCTGAACCAGACGACTCGATGAAAGGAGACCTCCAATGGAAGTAATCCTCAAGGAAGACGTAAAAAGCCTCGGAGATATAGGCGATATAGTGAACGTGGCGCAGGGCTACGCGAAGAACTACCTTATACCCAGGGGGCTTGCGGCTGTTGCCGACACGAAGAACGTCAAGGCGTTCGAGCACGAAAAAAGGGTAATAGCAAGAAAGGCCGATAAGCTGAAGGCCGATGCCCGGGGCCTGGCCGAAAAGCTCTCTTCGCTGAGCATCAAGCTCAAGGCAAAGGCCGGCGAGGAGGAAAAACTCTTCGGCTCCATAACGGCGATGGACATCGCCGAGGCCCTCAAGGCCGAGGGTTTTGAGGTGGACAAGAAAAAGGTGGTGCTTGAAGAGCCCATCAAGAGGCTCGGCTCCCATACGGCGGCAGTGAAGGTGGCCAGGGACGTGACGGCCACGGTCAATATAGAGGTGGAGGCAGAATAATGCCCGAAGGTAGGGTCCAAAAACTCCCGCCGCAGAACCTCGAGGCCGAGCAATCGATCCTGGGTGCTGTGCTTTTGGAAAACAGCGCTTTAATGAAGGCCCTGGAGCACATCTCCGAAAGCGATTTTTACAGGGAATCGCACCGGAAAATCTTCAATGCGATGCTCGACCTGTTCGACAGGGACGAGGCCATAGACCTCGTTACCCTCACCGAACACCTCACAAAAAAGGGAGACCTTGATGCCGTGGGCGGCCAGTCGTATCTGGCCGAGCTTGCAAGCCAGGTGCCCACCGCGGCAAACGTCAGGTACCACGCAAAGATAATAAGCGAAAAGGCCCTCCTGAGGTACCTCCTCCACTCAAGCACCGATATCGCAAGCAAGGTCTACGAGGACTCCTCGGAGGCGGACGAACTCCTCGACTGTGCCGAAAGGTCCATATTCGAGATATCCGACAAGAGGATCAAGAGCTCTTTTGCCAACCTCAGGGACGTAATCAAAGACAGTTTCAAGATGATAGAAAGCCTCTACGACAAGAAAGAGGCGATAACCGGGGTGCCCTCGGGTTTCAAGGACATAGACGAGATTACCACGGGGTTTCAGAAGGGAGACCTTGTGGTCATCGGCGGAAGGCCTTCCATGGGAAAGACCGCCTTTGCCCTTAATATCGCACAGCACGTGGGCGTGGAGCTCAAGGAGCCGGTGGCCGTGTTCAGCCTCGAGATGTCGAAGCGCCAGCTTGCGCTGAGGATGCTTTGCTCCGAGGCCATGGTCGATTCGAACAAGGTCCGGAAGGGTTTTATAGGCAAGTCCGACTGGCACAAGCTCACCTCTGCCGCCGGGAGGCTCTCGGAGTCTCCGATATATATAGACGACTCGTCGGCTTTAAACGTGCTTGAGATGAGGGCCAAGGCCCGGAGGCTCAAGATGGAGCACAAGGGCCTTAGCCTCGTTATAGTGGACTACATGCAGCTCATGCAGGGCAGGGGCTCTTTCGAGCGCAGGGAGCAGGAGATTTCCGACATCTCGCGTTCGCTTAAGGCGCTTGCCAAGGAACTCGACATCCCGGTCGTGGCCTTGAGCCAGCTGAACAGGGGCGTGGAGATGAGGACCAACAGGCGGCCCACGCTTGCCGACCTCAGGGAGTCCGGCGCGATCGAGCAGGACGCCGACGTCATCATATTCCTTTACCGCGACGAGGTCTACGACAAGGAGGACCAGGACAAGAAAGGAAAGGCGGAGATCCTGATAGAAAAACAGCGTAACGGCCCCACGGGCAAGGTGCACCTCTCGTTCCTTGCGAGCTGCACGAAGTTCACGGACTCCGCCCCGGACTACTACGAAGAGGTCGAAGAGGTCGGCGACGTCTTTTAAAGTAGTCACGAATCCCCTTTTCATCCGGACTCAAAAGCAGGTGTTTAAATCCTGAACGGGTATTGAGAGCTTACCTTTGTTTATTCCCATTAAATTATCCTTTACATGTTCTAACGGTTGTGGAATAATTGAATATGGTAAGGGAGCCAGCCGTAGCCGGGCGGTTTTATGAGGGCACGCAAGCGGCTCTCGCTTCGCAGGTGGAGCAATACATAGATGCCGGTGCCGGGCAGGAGGACGCAAAGGCCGTCCTTAGCCCCCATGCGGGGCTCATGTATTCTGGCTCAGTGGCCGGGGCGGTTTACTCGAAAATTAAATTCCCCGATACATTTGTCCTGGTAGGCCCCAACCATACGGGCATGGGCCCTGCGGTTTCGCTTATGCGGGAGGGCTCCTGGGAGATACCCACGGCGTTGTTCGAGATAGACGAGGGGCTTTCGGCGGCGATACTTAAAAACTGTCCCCAGATTACGAGCGACGACCTTGCCCACCGCTATGAGCACTCACTCGATGTGCAGCTTCCGTTTATCGCCCATTTTTCCACCGACGTAAAGATTGTGCCAATATGCGTGATGCAGGGCTCGCCCGATGAGCTTGTGGAAGTGGGGGAGGGCATTGCAAAGGCTATCAAGGAGGCGGGCTATCCGGTAGTGGTCGTGGCAAGCTCCGACATGAGCCACTTTATCCCGGACGCCATGGCGAGGGAAAAAGACAAGCTGGCGCTGGACAAGGTGCTTTCGCTCGACCCGTGCGGCCTTTATGCAACTGTCACCGAGAACAACATCTCGATGTGCGGTTTCATGCCTTCGGTGATAATGCTTTCGGCGGCCAATGCCCTCGGGGCGTCGGAGGCGAAGCTAATCAAATACACGACCTCTGCCGAGGTGAGCGGCGATTACGAAAGCGTCGTGGGCTACGCCGGGGTTTTAATAAAGTAATCTGCCGGCTGCAATACCCTGCTATAATTTAATTATGGACCCGGTTGAGATAATAAAGAAGCACTATGCCGGCCATCCCAAGGCTTTAAAATTTCTCCTTGAGCACTCCGGGCAGGTTGCCGTTAAAGCGGTCGAGGTGGCCATGAGGGTAAGGCACCTGGGGCCTGATGTCAGGTTCATAGAGGAGGCCGCGATGCTGCACGATATCGGCATATTCAGGACCGCCGCCCCCCAGTTGGGCTGCCATGGCGGACACCCCTACATATGCCATGGCGTAATAGGAAGGGCGCTTCTGGAGCAGGAGGGCCTTCCGTTGCACGCCCTTGTGTGCGAAAGGCATGTAGGCGTGGGGCTGACCGTGGAAGACATAAAAAAGAAGCAGTTCCCCATGCCCCTTAGAGACATGACTCCCCAGAGTCTCGAGGAGAAGATAGTATGTTATGCCGACAAGTTCTTCTCTAAGGACGGCAAGCCTCTTGAGGAAAAACCGCTTGATGCCGTAAGGGACTTTATTGCCCGGTTTGGCGAGGACAAACTCGCTGTCTTCGACCGCTGGGCCAGGATGTTCGAGGGAAAGTAGCCCAATAAAGCCTTCGGATTTCCTGAACCCCCCCGTTTTATTGTCATTTTGTCCCGGTTACAAAAAAACATTGACTTATTTCAGAATACTTGGTTATAATTTTATTTACCCTGGGGGAGGCCTTAAGCGGCCTGAGAGTTTCCTATGGAGGGAAAGACCCCGAGGACCTGATCCGGGTAATGCCGGCGGAGGGAAGGGTTTTTTAAAACCGTGTTTCCTCGGGGGGGATACGGTTTTTTGTTTGATATGAAGCTGAAGGTAAACGGCGAAGACATAACGACAGGGGCTGAGACGGTAGAGGGGCTCATAGATGAGTTCAACCTCAAGCCCGGTGGCGTGGCCGTGGAGGTAAACCTGACCGTTATCAGCAAGAGCGAGTACGGCGCCTTCAGGCTGAGTGAAGGAGACGAGGTAGAGATTGTCAACTTTGTGGGTGGAGGATAAAGGATAGAGATGTCCGGGAAACTTGTAATCGGCGGGGTGGAGTTCACCTCAAGGCTCTGGGTCGGCACGGGCAAGTACAAGGACTTCGAGGAGACCAGGCTTGCCGTGGAGGCCTCGGGGACCGATGTGGTTACGGTTGCCGTAAGGAGGGTCAACATAACCGACCGCAAGAGCGAAAACCTCATGGACTTTATCGACCCGAAGAAGTACAAGATACTGCCGAACACCGCCGGATGCTACAGCGTCGAGGACGCGTTGCGGTATGCGCGCCTTGGGCGCGAGGCGGGCATCTCCGACCTCATAAAGCTCGAGGTCATAGGGGACGAAAGGACACTGTTTCCGGACGTCTGCGGCCTGCTCAAGGCCACGGAGATACTTGCGAAGGAGGGTTTTATCGTGCTGCCGTATACAAACGACGACCCCGTCATGGCCCAGAGGCTCGTGGATGCCGGGGCCGCCTGTGTAATGCCCCTCGGAGCGCCTATCGGCTCGGGGCTTGGCATCAGAAATCCTTATAACATAATGATAATCCGCGAACTTATGGATGTGCCCGTCGTCGTGGACGCGGGCGTGGGCACGGCCTCCGATGCCACCGTGGCAATGGAGCTCGGTGTGGACGCCGTGCTTATAAACACCGGCATCGCGGGGGCTAAAGACCCCGTTAAGATGGCGGCTGCCATGAGGCATGCCGTCGAGGCCGGCAGGCTTGCCTTTGAGGCGGGCAGAATTCCGAAGAAGCTTTACGCAACAGCGTCAAGCCCGATAGAGGGAATGTTATGATCGCAATCGAGAGGGAACCATTGGAAGCACCGGTCTACCAGCCGCTTGATCTCGACTTCAAGCTCTACCTGGTGACCGACAGAAAAAGTACGGGCAAAAGGCTGTTTATGGAGGCCATTACCGATGCCCTGAAAGGGGGCGCAAAGGCGCTCCAGCTCAGGGAGAAGGACCTGGGCACGAGGGACCTCCTGCGCCTGGCATACGAAATGAGGCAGCTGACCCTGAAGTGCGACGCCAGGCTCTTCATTAACGACCGCGTTGACATAGCTATTGCCGTGGATGCCGACGGCGTGCATCTGGGGCAGAAGAGCATACCCCCATTTGCCGCAAGGAGGCTTTCGAGCAAGCTCATCATAGGCGTATCCGCGCACAACATGGAAGAGGCCGTAAGGGCCGAAAGAACCGGGGCCGACTTCATCACGCTGGGGCCGGTCTATGAGACCCCCTCGAAGCTCAAGTACGGCCCGCCCGTGGGCATCGAGACCCTGCGGGAAGTGGCACGGCAGGTGCATGTCCCGGTCTTTGCCATAGGCGGGATAACTCTTGACAACCTGGGCGAGGCGATGGGCGCGGGCGCGGCGGGAGTTGCCGTGATATCCGCGGTGTTCGGGGCCAAGAACATAAGGTCCGCCGCCGGTAAAATTGTCAGGACGCTTGGTTGACACGCATTGAGCTGGCAAAAAAGGGAGATATCCCCGGGGAGGTAAGACGAGCCGCCGAGGGCGAGGACGTCTCGGCCGAGCAGCTTGCCTCCGACCTGGCAAATGGGCTCAGTGTTATTCCCCTGAATACCGCAAGGCGAGGCGCAAGGGCCGTTGCCATCGGCAGGGGCCTTAAGACAAAGGTCAACGCCAACATAGGCACCTCGAAGGACAGGGTCTCTTTCGACGAGGAGAAGGAAAAGCTCGAGGCGATCGTAAAATACGGCGCCGACACCGTCATGGATCTCTCCACCGGCGGGCGCACCCGGGATTTCAGAAAATATATCCTCGAAAACGCCCCCATCCCGCTGGGCACCGTGCCCATATACGAAGCCGCGATAAGGGCGGCCGAGGAGCACGGCAGCATCGCCAGGATGACCGCCGAGGGCATTTTCAACGTCATCGAAGAGCACGCGCGGGACGGCGTTGACTTCATAACCGTTCACTCGGGCCTGACCGTGCGGGCGGTAGACAGGCTCCGCCAGGAGGG
>DAOUWH010000029.1 GCA_030667205.1 Nitrospirota bacterium | reverse complement strand
TCGACCTTTTATTTGGCGGGAAAAATGTCACGATCTTTAAACTCAGTGACGGAAGATACTTATGCAGGCTAAATGTTCACATTATGTGCATCAGCAGTGAAAATACCCCGGTAATATCACTACGGGCCCCCGGAATCCGCCTGCCCATAGATAACCGGGGCCTAACGGAGAAGGTTAAGCACCCCGGTATAAGAGGGGGCATGGAGATAAGCCTCCCCTCAGATGCTGCATCGTCATGGTGTATGAGTGTCCCGAAAGTTCTTGAGCCGATTGAGAGAGGTTTGATCTCGGTGATATATGTTGTACGAAAAAGGCCAAAAGGGAAAATAAGGGCTCGGGTCGTAACGAGCTTCCGGACTTTCTGTCCCAAACTCGACGTTATTGAAATCAAGGACCCCTCAAGTATTGAGTGGTAGCCTCTACGCATCCCTCTTACTCCCCCATCGCCTGAGGTACCACTTGCCGTGGCGCTCACTGTAGCGGAGCCTGGTTTTCGGCAGGCTTTCGCCTCAGCGAATCCGCTCTCCTCGGCGAGGCGGACAGGATGCTCAGAAGGCGAGATTGCTTCGCTCCGCTCGCAATGACAAACAGGAAGGCTCGCAATGACAGTTGTAGTTCTGTCTTTACGGGGGCCCCTTAGAAAGCTTCAGAGGAGCGAAGGGACGACATTAGTGGGGCTCTGCCCCAACCCCCGGGGACATAATCTCTTTGGGGCTCCGCCCCATACCCCGGGGGACCAGTCCCTTTTAAACGGGATAGGTTGCGTTTTCGAGAAATGGGCCAGTGGCCCTCCGGGCGTTTCGCTTTGGTCGGCCTACGGTAAGCTAATTCAAACTCGGTCGTTCCTCCCTCAAACACGAATTAGCTTTTAACCCTGCGGCCTCCCTCGCTACACTGAAACTTTCAATGGGGGCTTTAAAAGGCAACAAAAAAAGGAAAAGGGCTTCAACGTCAACAAAAAAAGAAAAGGGCCAGCGGCACCTTTACAGGGTGCGGAAAAAAATGTTAATTTTACATAACATGGACCCAATCACCCATGCGCTCTCGGGCGCGGTCATAAGGAACTTTGGATTCAGGCATAGCGCGGCCTTCGCGGTGCTTGTCATCTCGGCGGTGGTCCCTGATATAGACTTCGCCACAAGACTCTGGGGCGGCGACGTGATGCTCCGCTACCATAGGGGGCTGACCCACGGGGTGCTGGCGCTTCTGGTGGTGCCGATGGCGATAGGGTTCCTTTTCAGGAAGAAGGAGGGTGGGCTCCTGTACTACTGGTTGCTCGCAACGCTTGGCTACGGCACCCACCTTGCGCTGGATGTCACCAACCACTATGGCACCAGGCTGATGGCCCCGCTTGACTGGCAGCTGGTGTCCGCGGACCTTACGTTCGTGGTGGAGCCTTATATAATCGTCGGTTTTGCCGTGTGCATCTTAATCGGCTACATGAACGCCGAGAAGGCAAGGGCCGTGACGTTCGCCACAATGCTCATGCTGGTGTTGTATATGGGCGTAAAACATCACTATCATGAGAAGACCGAGGAGTTTTTGAGGGCCTCGATGGAGGAGTACATAATCGAGAAGGTAAGCCCCCTGCCCAACGATATCCTGAGGTGGTGGTTCATCGCCAGAAACGGCGACGAGATGAAAACAGGCGTTGCGGACCTTTTTACGGAGAAGATATACGTCCACAGGACATATGACATCAGCAATAACGCCCCCATGGTTGAGCGCTCGAAGCAGTACCGGGTCGTAAAGAACTTCCTCTATTTCGCGAAGTATCCCTATGCGGAAGTGCAAGCAAAAGGTAATGTAAATGTGGTAAAATGGCGTGAGTTATCGTTTGCTTATGCCCCGGGCGAGCGTTTTACCGCCACGGTGAATCTTGACAGGGACGGAAGGCTGATCGACTCGGAGGTAAGGCTTTAGAAAATACTGTTATGGAAGTTTGCGAGATATTCACAAGCATACAGGGCGAGTCGAGCTACGTCGGGATGCCGTGCACGTTTATACGGTTCACGGGCTGTAACCTCGACTGCAACTACTGCGACACCCCTAAGGCCAAGAAACCCGGCGTAGAGCTAACCGAAGACGAGATAATGAACGAGATATCCCTCATCGGGGTGAACCTTGTGGAGATCACCGGCGGCGAGCCCCTGCTTCAGAAAGATGTGCCGCACCTTATCGAGCGCCTTATCAACGAAGGCCACAAGGTGCTCGTGGAGACCAACGGCAGCATCACCATACGGAACGTCGACCGGAGGGCCACGATAATACTCGACATCAAGACCCCCGGCAGCGGGATGTACGACGACATGGACCTGACGAACCTCGAGTTCATCAAGCCCACCGACGAGATAAAGTTCGTGCTCGTCAGCAGGAAAGACTACCAGTGGGCAAAGAAGTTCATCGCCAAGAACCACCTGCATAAAAAGTGCCGCGTGCTCATGTCCCCGGCCTTCGAAAAGCTCAACGCCAGGACCCTGGCCGGCTGGATGATAGAGGACAGGGTGCCGGCCAGGCTTAACCTCCAGGCGCACAAGTACATCTTCGGCTCAGAAAAGAAACCCGTCTAAAAATTCCCTCCGCGTAAGATTCGCTGAAAAAAGTCCCTCAGGGCTGGGCCAGGTATGTGGTTATCTCGTGCTTGAAGTTGTCGCTGAGGACGGGGCCTTCCATGGTGGTCTGTATCTCCTCGAGAGGCCAGAACCTGACGAGGTCTATCTCGGCGGGGTTGAAGGCGAAGGGGCCTTCGTGCACGCAGTAGTAGGTGTAGACCATCTCGGTCTCGTAATCGTTGCTGTGGGGGTAGGAGTAGAGGAACTGCGGCTCGGCGGTGACGCCGAGCTCCTCGTGGAGCTCCCTTTTGGCGGCCTCATCGAGGTTCTCGCCGGGGTCGACGTGGCCGCCTACGGAGGTGTCCCACCTTCCGGGGGCGACGTCCTTGTCCGGGGAGCGCTTCTGAAGGAGGAGCTCTCCCTTGCTGTTGAACACCAGCACGTGCACCACGCGGTGCATCAGCGAGGGGTTGCCGTGTATCTCGGCGCGGGGGGCGATGCGGAGCACCTCGCCGCGCCCGTTGACTATCTCAAGGAGCTCCTCGTCCATCTTAATTCATATTATAACCAAATCCCTCTTAACCTCGCCTTTGTATTGTGGTAGGATTTTCAATGGAGGCACTGCGAAATGCTCCAGGTGAGGGGTTTGACCGTCAGCGTTGCGGGCAGGACGATATTGGGGGGTGTAGACTTCCACGTCGACAGGGGGGAGACCGTTGTGCTTTTCGGCCCCAACGGCTCAGGGAAGACCTCGCTTCTGAAGACGATAATCGGGCACCCGGACTACAGGGTGGAAAGCGGGAGCATCGTCTTTAAGGGCAGGGACATTACGGGGCTTCCCACTGATGAGCGTGCAAGGCTCGGAATAGGCATTGCATTTCAGCGCCCACCCGCGGTAAGGGGCGTGAGGCTTAAAGACCTGCTGCAGGCCTGCATTGAGATACGGGGGGAAACAGACGGGGAGATAATCGATGAGTACGCACGCAGGCTGAACCTTGAGGATTTCCTCCGGAGGGAGATAAACCTGGGTTTCTCCGGGGGCGAGATAAAGCGCTCGGAGCTCCTGCAGCTGATGGCTCAGGCCCCGGACTTCATAATGCTCGACGAGCCTGACTCGGGCGTCGACCTCGTGAGCATCAACCTTGTGGGCGAGGTGATAAACGGGATGCTGCAGAAGAACAGGCGGGCGGTTAAGAGGTCGAGGGCCGGGATGATCATAACCCATGCCGGTTATATCCTCGATTACGTGAACGCCGACAGGGCTTATGTCATGCTCGGGGGGGCCATATTCTGCTCCGGCAACCCGAGGGACGTCCTGGCGGATATCAGGGCCAAGGGCTACGAGGGGTGCGTGGTATGCGAAAGATAGATGCCGAAAAGAAGGCAAAGGCGGCGGCTTCAAGGCCCTCGGTATTTGGCCCCGATATCGACCTTGCTGCATATTCCGCAGAGGCGGAAGATCACGGCAGTGTCCGAAGGTTGAAAGAACTTCCCGCTGAGTTTAAGGACAGGGCCGCATACGTGGGCATTGATGCTGAGGAGGACTGCAGGGCCGGGTCGTTTTTCCAGGCGGACCATACGGTGATGTTCTCCGAAAGCCGCCACAAGGGACTTGAGGTGATGAGCACCGTGGAGGCGCTTGCGAAATATGACTGGCTTGAGGATTACTGGTGGGAGGCCGTCGGGCCGGATACCGACAAATATACCGCACAGGCCGAACTGAAACAGAACTCCGGGTATTTTTTAAGGGCGCTGCCCGGAGCAAGGGCGGAGTTCCCCCTTCAGGCATGTCTTTACATGACCCGCGACGGCCTTGCGCAGAACGTCCATAATATTATAATTGCGGAGGAGGGCTCCGAGCTCCACATAATTACAGGCTGCGCCACTGCTCAGAGGATGAGGTCGGGGCTTCACGTCGGGGTTTCGGAGTTCTATGTTAAAAAAGACGCCCGTGTTACGTTCACCATGGTACATAACTGGGCCGAAGACATGGCCGTAAGGCCAAGGGCCGCCGCAGTGGTTGAGGAAAATGGGGTGTTTCTTAGCAACTACGTGTGTATGAAGCCCGTAAGGACCCTCCAGATGTATCCCACAGCCTATTGCATGGGTGAAAATTCGGTCGTCAGGTTCAATAACATCCTGCTCGCCCCTCCGGGTTCTTCGATGGACGTGGGATCGAAGGCATGCCTCAGGGCAAAGGGCTCAAGGGTGGAGGTCGTTACGAGGGCCATAACCAGCGGTGGAGATATAATCGCAAGGGGCCACTTAATCGGCGAGGTCCCTGAGGTCAAGGGTCATCTCGAATGCAGGGGGCTTATACTTGCCGAAAAGGGCAGGATACACGCAATTCCGGAACTCCAGGGCGAAGTCAGCGGCATCGACATGTCTCACGAGGCGGCCGTCGGAAAGATAGCAGAGGAGGAGATACGGTATCTGATGGCAAGGGGGCTCAGTGCCGACGAGGCCACGGCCGCCATTGTCAGGGGTTTTCTGGACATCGAGATAAAGGGGCTTCCTGAGCACTTGAAAGCGGAGATAAGGCGTGCAGTAAGTCTGGGTGGTAAAGATCGTCTCATGTAGCAGGGTTAAGGCCGGTCCAACAGGTTTTTGCTCCTCATGAAATTCTCAATTTTCTCGGCATGATGTCTGGAATCAGTCTGCAATGTGCGTAGTCTTTCGATGATATCCGAATCACCTTCGTTATTAAGGATTTTCTGGAGATGATCTTCTGCAACAGATTTTTCCAGTTCCAATGTCATCTCAAGCGCTTCCTTTAACGAGATGTTAGTGCTATCGAGTTTCGCTTTTATTTCTTTGATGAGAGTGAGGGTCTCATCGATGATGGGAAATGAATCCGGCACTATGTGTTCGGGCAGCTTGCCGATCTGGTGATATCCTTTGCTTAACGTAAGGATTGCTGCGTGGTCTGACTCTTCCTGGTAGAGTTCCATGAAAAAGGATTTTTCCTTTGGGAAGAGCCTGGCCAATTTCAGGTATACGTTCGCGGCGAGTAATTCTACCACTATACATGCTTCAATTCGCGCGGAAAAGTCATCCATAATAGAAATTTTACCAGATGCGCTTATATCTAACAAGAGGTGCCGTGTAAAAGTGACGTATCACCCTTTGACAATTTGTGCGAGGGGTGGTATTACTTAGTGCATGGCTAATTTTAACAGGAAGCAGGTCATAAGCTGGTGCCTGTACGATTTCGCGAATTCCAGCTACTCCGCGGTCATCGCCTCTGTAATATTTCCCGTGTACTATGCCGGTTATGTGGTGGGCAACGAGGCGGGCCTCGGAGACCTGTGGTGGGGCAGGGCGGTATCGTTGAGCATGATGACCGTGGCCCTGATATCGCCCGTGCTCGGCGGCATCGCGGATTATATGGGCGCAAGGAAGAGGTTTTTACTCGGTTTCACGCTCCTGTGCGTGGCCTCGGTGGGGATGTTTTCGTTCCTTGACCGGGGGATGGTGGTCGCGGGGTTTGTGCTCGTAGTCGCCGCGAACATCGGGCTTGAGGCCGGGATTGTTTTTTACAACTCATTTTTCCCGCTTATCGTTTCGAGGGAGTACCAGGGGAGGGTATCGTCGTGGGGGTTTGCGGTGGGGTATACGGGGTCGATGCTTGCGCTTCTTCTGGCAATGCCCCTTGTGAGCCGTGGGCTCTACGGCGCAACATGGTTTATGGTCTCGGGGTTCTTCCTGCTGTTTTCCCTCCCGGCGTTCCTTAACCTTCCGGCCGACAAAATGGGCGTGGGGTTTAAAGAGGCCGCAGGCGAGGGCATGCGATTTACGTGGAAGACCCTTAAAAACATCTTCGGGGACCGGGAGGCCAGAAAATTTCTCCTTGCCTATCTCCTTTATGCCGACGGCGTAAGCACCGTAATAGTGTTTTCGAGCCTGTTTGCCGTCTCGACGCTGGGCTTCCGTCCGACCGAGCTAATAGGGCTGTATCTTCTTGTGCAGGGCACCGCGTTTGCCGGGGCCATGGCAATGGCAAAACCGGTGGATTACTGGGGCCCGAAGAAGGTCGTCTCGGCATCGCTTCTTCTGTGGACGGCCGTATGCGTGATGGCTTTCTTCGTGACAGTCAAGGAGCATTTCTGGTTCATAGCCCTCGTTGCGGGCCTCGGGCTGGGCACGGTGCAGGCGGCCTCGAGGGCCTTTTATGCCCAGTTAATCCCAGCGGGGCATGAGTCGGAGTACTTTGGCGTCTATTCGCTGGCAGGGAAGTCCTCGGCAGTGATGGGCCCGCTTTTGTTCGGATATGTCTCGGTAGCTATGGGCAGCCAGCGCCCTGCGATAATCTCGGTAGCGATATTTTTCATCTCGGGCCTGTTGATCCTGCAGCTTGTTCGCAAGGGGGGACCGAATGTCCGGTAATGTTACTCCATGTGGACGGCGGTGCCTATGTAGGCGGTGTTCTCTATCTGTTTGGCCTGCTTGAATGCGGTCCACTTGTCGGTGAACCTGTCCGCAAGGAGCACAAAGTATAAGGGCTTGTCTACCGAGAATGTTTCCTTTACAAAGACGTCGTAGCCGGACTCCTTAAGCTGCTTCTGGAGCTTTTTGGCGTTGTCGTGTGATCTGAAGGCGCCGAACTGCACGTAGTATGCCCTGCCAGTCGTTGTCGGAGCGGGCTTTTTCGCTACGGTAACGGGCGCAGTGGCCGTTGGTTTCTTTGCCGCAGTCACAGGGGTCTTCTTTGCCGCAGTCACAGGAGGCTTCTTTGCAGGCTCGGCTGGTTTTGGTGCGGGTTCTGCCTTTTTGGCTATGGGCGCCGTAGGTCTCTTCGGCGTGGGCGCAACCTTGCCCTTTCCTGATATGAAAAAGAAATATCCCCCGGCTGCCGCTGCGCAGAGCACTAAAACCACGACCAGCGGGATCAGCAACCCCGAAGATTTTTTTCTGCGCTTTGCGAGTTCAAGGGCCGCAGGCCTTACCTCATATTCTTCCTCATGTTCCGCAAAGCCGCCGGGCTCTTCGTACAGTTCCTCTTCTTTTTCCTGAGATTCACCTTCATCAAAATCCAATTGCGCTTCTTCCCCGGGCGTCTCTTCTTCGGGCATGCCGGCCTCTTCGGCATGTTCCGGAAATTCAAATGCCTCCTCAGCGGCAGGAGCCGGTTCGTCACTCAACGAAGACCAGTCGGCATCTTCTGCTGAGGGTTCCTCGGCAGGGGCTTCCACTGCGGCCTCCTCCTCCGGGACGGACCATTCGGGCACTTCCTCTTCGGCAGTAACTTCCGCTACTTCCTCTTCGGGTATGGCCCACTCGGAGACTGCTTCCTCTTCGGCTTCCACCTCGGGGGTTACTTCCTCTATCTCTGCGACTTCGAAGGCCTCTTCTTCGGGGATAACTTCCACGGCCTCTGCGACCTCCAAGACCTCTTCTTCGGGGATAACTTCCACAGCCTCTTCAGCCTCAAAGGTCTCCTCAACAGGAGTAAGCGGTTCCGCGCCTTCTTCATATGAGGCGATGGACGCCTCAAGCTCAGAAGCATTGGGCACTTCCCCTTCAAGTATCTCGACCGCTTCGGCAGCTTCGGGTTCTTCAACCGCCCCGGCTGCGCTTGCCGGAGGGGCAAACTTGCCCACTATCGATGTCAGCTCCTGCGGGTTAATGGGTTTTTTCAGGAATTCGACTATTCCGTACTGGGATTTGTAACGGGGGTCGTAATTCCCCTCGCGGAGTGTAAGCAGTACCATGGGTACGTCTTTTAGTGATTTCGTGCCCATGAAAGTCTTGCATATATTGAGCCCGTCACTTCCGGGCACGGCAAGGTTAATCAGTATCAGCGAAGGCGTCTGCTCCGTTGCCGTACTAAGGCCTGCGTCTCCGCTGGAGGCGATCACCATGGTGTAGCCAAGCGGCTTGAGCGTATCGGTGACGAGTTTAACGGCCGCTGCGTCGTTGTCTATTAAGAGTATGGGCCTGTCTTGCATCGACATATCTTACCAGTTATTTCTCAATTTCTACAAGCACTTTAAGAGTCATGAGCACCGACTCCGAGAGTGCACCGGGGTTGTAGCCTCCTTCGAGTGAAAATACCGCGGGCACGTCCGCTCCCGAGAGGATCCCCTTCACGATATTTTTGATGCCTTCTCCTGTCACCCGGATATCGGCGAGGGGGTCGGCCAAGTGGAGGTCATAGCCTGCCGAGACAAGCAGGATGTCCGGCGAAAACTCTTCAACTAATCCCGGAAGGACTTTCAGGTAGATATCCTGGTACTCACTGTCGCCCGCACCAGGGGGCATTGGGAAATTGGCTGTATAGCCCTGTCCCTTGCCCCTGCCTTTTTCATCGGCGGAACCTGTGCCAGGATAGTGGGGGTACTGGTGGGTGCTGAAATAGAACACGGTGTCGTCCTCTTCAAAGATATGCTGAGTGCCGTTTCCGTGGTGGACGTCGAAGTCTATGATAAAAACCTTTTTATACCCGGCCTGCTGCGCGTACCTCGCGCCGACTGCGACATTATTAAACAGGCAAAAGCCCATCGCGCGGTTCGCCTCGGCGTGGTGCCCCGGCGGCCTTACCGCACAGAACGCCCTGTCTATCTCGCCGCTTTTGCATCTGTCTATTGCCTCGATTACGGCGCCCGCTGCATAAAGGGCCGCTTCAAAGCTTCCGGGGGATATGTAGGTGTCGGGGTCTGCGTATCCGCTCCGGTTCTTCTTAATCCTTTCCACATGCTCTTTCGTGTGGACGGCCTCAAGCTGCCCGAAATCGGCCTTTCGGGGGCTTATATGCGAGAGCTTGTCCCAGACCTCTGAGCCCTTGAGGGTGTTTACTATCGAGACGAGCCTTTCCCCTCGTTCCGGATGTCCGGGGGGTGCCTCGTGCTTGAGGAATACGTCGTCGTATATGAAGCCGGCCTTCTTCAAGATTTTACGTCGGGGCAGCGCACGCTTTCGAAGGCGAGCAGGATTCTTTTTTCCTTCTCCATCCTCTCGGGCGGGCAGGCGGTGAACTCCATGCCCTCAATCTGTTGCAGGGCGTCCTCTTTTGAAGGTACGGAATAGATGTCCTCGGAGACGGTCTTTCCAGTGATGGTGTCTATCAGCCTTGTGTCCTCTCCGTCGGTGACGAGGCACAGGGGTATCTGGTATTCGTCCACTACCCTTGAGAACGCCGTTATGTGCCTTTCCCTTGAGTCCACAGAGCCTGCGGCGCATTTTACGGCCATGAACCTCCGGCCTTTTAGGCTGATTATGAAATCAGTAGACACTGCGTCCTCGCAGCCGCTTACACTCACCGGGAATGCCCTGTCGTTTTCGATGTCCTCGGGAAGATAGCCCTTGTGTTCGATGAGGAATTTAAACATCTCCTCGCGCACGGCCTCTGCCTGGTGGCGCTCGGCATCGTCCATGATCCTTAGTTTTTCCTTAACGAGTTTTTCGTGTTCGGGGTCTTCGGACATGGCTAATTATACCATTTCTGCTTTCTATTTTTGGTGCCGAACAAAACTGTCCGGGCGGCAAATATTGATTGTTTATTAGAGGATTACGGCGCCTGAAGGGTATTCATGTCCTTTCGGAAAGGGGACATTGCCACCTTTCATTAAATATAGATTTAGTATTGATTAAATTCAGCCGCACAAGTAATATCTGTTAAGAACTCTAATGAGGAGGGCGGCATGAAGTCGTATCGCGAGGAGCTGTGGTTTGATATAAAGAAGCGAAGGGACTACATAAATATCACCCCGAAGGTAGAGGAGGCCCTGAGGAAGAGCGGCATCAGGGAGGGCCTTTGCCTCGTGAACGCCATGCATATAACCGCGAGCGTCTATATAAACGACGACGAGTCCGGCCTCATCCAGGACTACGACGACTGGCTCGAGCAGCTCGCCCCCCACGAGCCGGTAGAGCACTACAGGCACAACCTCACCGGCGAGGACAACGGCGACGCCCACCTTAAACGGCAGGTGATGGGTCGAGGGGTCGTGGTAGCGGTCACCGGGGGCAGGCTCGACTTTGGCACCTGGGAGCGGATATTCTATGCCGAGTTCGACGGCAGGAGAAAAAAGAGGGTGCTGGTAAAGATTATCGGGGAGTAGGGCTTACTCGACCAGTTTCTTGAAGTCCGGGTCTTCCCGGAGCCACTCGAAGTCTTTGTCCTCTTTTGCCATTGCTTTGTACTTCTTGTCGAGTTCTATTGC
>DAOUWH010000068.1 GCA_030667205.1 Nitrospirota bacterium | reverse complement strand
TGCGTATCTCCTCCGGCAGATCAGCCATCTCGGCGATGCCGCCGGCGTTATCGGTAATCGGGCCGTAAGAGTCGATGGCCACGACAATACCGGTCATGGAGAGCATGGACACGGCTGACATGGCGATGGCGAACAGGCCGCCAACCTCATTGCCCGAGAACCCGCCGCCAAGGCTGTACGACCAGTAGATGGCGATGGCGATGATTACAACCGGCAGGCCCGTGGCCTTCATGCTGACTGCCAGGCCCTGGATGACGTTGGTGCCGTCGCCCGTGGTGCTGGCCTGCGCAATGGACTTGACCGGGCTGTACATTCCGGTAAAGTACTCCGTAATGACAACGATGAGGCCGGTGAGAAGCACGCCTATCAGGGCTGTCGTCCAGATGGCTCCGACGCTCATGAAGTCACCTGCGCCCTCAAGGCCGACGAACCACCTGGTGACCACGTAGAAACCGCCAAGCGCAAGGACCCCCGCAACACCGAGGCCCTTGTAAAGTGCGCCCATTATGTACTGGCTCTTGCCGAGCTTGACGAAGTATGTGCCCAGGATCGACGCGATTATGGATACCGAGCCCAGCAGAAGCGGAAACTCAACCCAGATGCTCTCGGCCCCGAAGACCGTCTTTGCAAGGAGCATTGCCGCTACGAGCGTGACCGTGTAGGTCTCGTAAAGGTCGGCGGCCATTCCCGCGCAGTCGCCGACGTTGTCGCCAACGTTGTCGGCTATGACGGCGGGGTTCCTGGGGTCGTCCTCGGGGATGCCTGCCTCGACCTTGCCCACGATGTCGGCGCCCACGTCGGCGGCCTTGGTGTAGATGCCGCCAGCGATACGCGCGAACACGCTCATCAGCGAGCAGCCGAAGCCCAGGCCGATAAGGGCGTGGAATGCCTGCTCAGGGGCCATACTCTTTGCTAATAAGTAGAACCCGGCCAGGCCGAGAAGGCCGAGGCCAACGACCATGATGCCCGTGACCGAGCCGCCCTTGAAAGCAACCTTCAGCGCGGACGACATGCCCTTGCTGGCGGCCTGGGCCACCCTGACGTTTGCGCTAACGGAGACCATCATGCCGAAATATCCGGCAAAGGCCGAGCCTATTACGCCGATGAAAAAGCCAATGGCGGTCCATAAACCCAGAAACACGCCAAGCAGTCCCAACAGGACCACCGCCACCATGGCGACCGCCTTGTACTCACGCGCAAGGAAAGCCCTTGCTCCCTCGGCAACCGCGTCTGATATGGATATCATCTTCTCACTGCCCGCATCCTTGCGCTTGACCCACCCTGCGGTAATCAGGGAATATGCGACCCCTGCCGCGCCGCAGATCAACGCAGCTAAAATTATAGTGCTCATTTATCCCTCCTGATAGTGGTTATTTTTACTTAACCCTCCCTATATCTATTTGCCCTGCCGAGGTTATGAGCTCCTTGAGATAATGCACCTCGTCCTCAAGTGAACTTGGAGGTTATGAACTCCGTGAGATAATGCACCTCGGCCTCAAGCGAACTTACCTGTGCCCTCACTACGTCCCTTATGGAAATCACACTGACTACAGCGCCCTTGTCCGCCACGGGCAGATGCCTGATGCTCTTCTGGATCATGATGGACATTACGTTGCTGACATCTTCGTCTGCCTCTACCGCAAAGAGGTCCCTGGTCATTACTTCCTTGACCGGGACGTCGAATCCCTTATTTGCCTCCCAGCAATTCAGCACGTCCCTCTCGGTGAACATGCCGCTGGGGTTGCCCTCTTCCATTACAAGGACTGCTCCGATGTTCCTCTCGACCATCTTGCTGATGGCCTGGGTCACGGTGGCCTCGCTGTCAACGGCGATAACCTCAAGGCCCTTGTCCTTTATGATAGACCTGACCGTCGATACCATCAGGCTCCGTTCCTGCCTGTCATCTTCGAAAACACCATCGCCGTTGCCCTGTATAGCATGTGCGCCATCTTGGAGTACGGCGCGTACGCGAACAGGAAGAAAACGCTCACGAGGTGGATGAAGTACACCCAGTAGGCAACAGGCGCATAATTGCCAATCCTTAAAAGCTCGGCCATCGTGCCGGTTACGGCAACTGTGGATATTACAAGTATAAGCAACCAGTCGAAGTAGCTTCCGAGGCCGAGCTGCGCGGCCTTGGCAAACCTGTTTGTGATGACAATAGCCAGGCCCAGCAAGAGCGCCACGGCGCCGATATTTCCGAGTATCTTCATCGGGATGTAAAGCGGGTGCTCAAGCTCCATCCCCAGCAGATGTCCCCACTCACGCGCAAACCCAATCCCCGTTGCCACGGCGAGAATCAGGAAGCTGTAAAGAAGGAGCATATGAGAGATCTTGCGTTTCGGTATTAAATCGCACTTGTCGAACCTGGTATGCGTGAGTATTTCCACTATCACGCCTTTTATGCTGGCTATTACGCTGCCGCTGAGCTTCTTTCCCTCCGCCATTGCCCCCCAATAGTTCTTTATGCCCAGGAAAAACATAGCTAGCGCGAAAAAGAACGCTATCGTGAAAGGCAGGTCAATGGCTAACAGCGTAGGAGCAAACTCGGCATAGACTATCTCGTCCCCCAGCGGAAGCTTGGAGGGGAAGTTGCCAAACGCGCTTATCAGCCCAAGCAGTATCACGACGGGCAGGGCAAGCAGTACCAGCAGCCCGCTCGGGCTCCCCACGAGTTTCGAAAGGATACTCGGGGTCGCGAACTCCTGGAGGCTCATCTTTCTTATCGCCCCAAGCACCTCGCCGGGCTTTGCGCCCCTCGGGCAGTATGCCGTGCAGTCGCTGCACTGGTGGCAGAGCCAGATGTCGGGGTTACTGTAAAGCTCGTCCTTTAGTCCCCACTGGGCCTGCACCATCTCCTTCCTCGGGAAGGGGTTGTCCTCGGGGGTGACGTTGCACACGACAGTGCAGGTCGCGCACTGGTAGCACTTTTTAAGAGAGTCGCCGCCCGCGGCTACCACGTCCTTAGCGAATTGAAGGTCGGGCTGTATTAGTTTTTCAACCTTTTCGACCTTCTCAACCGTTTCAGTAGTCTCAGTCGTTTCAACCGTTTCAGTATCAGTCATTCCCATGCCTCCTGTAAACTTTTAAGACCTCTTTCATTTCTATCTTAAAATCCCTTAAACGGGTTCGGACCGAACACGTCTTCTATTTTCCCGACGAACTCGCCGATTATATCCGGGATTTTGTCGTAATCGTTTATCCCCACCTGTATCATCTGGCAACGATCGGCCTCGAGCTGCAGCCTGTCGAGGGTATCCTGCACCTTGCTGAAGCGGTTGTCGGCAAGCTCGGAGCCCTTCACGAAGTGGCACTGGTAGTCCTCGCCGAACTTGCACCCCAGAAGCAGTAGCCCGTCCATGCCCCTTGAGAAGGAGTCCGCAACCCAGACGAGGTTCGTGGCGCCAAGGCACCTCACCGGGATAATCCTCACGGCCGGATGTATCTTCTTGCCCCTGAAGGCCGCGGTGTCGATGGCCGGGTAGGCGTCGTTCTCGCACGCGAGCACTAAGACCCTGAAGCCTTCATCCGGGACCTCGATGCTCTTGAGCATGGAGCCCACTATGTCGACGCTGAAGTCCTTGAAGTAGACAATCCTCTCGGGACAGGCGCCCATGCATGTGCCGCATCGGCGGCAACGGTTGATCTTGAAAAACGGCGTGCCCTTTTCATCCTCGTCTATCGCGCCGAAGGGGCACTCATCCGTGCAGCGCTTGCAGGAGGTGCATTTCGTCATCAGGGGGTCGGGGAACGTGGTGTCCCATGCCCTCGGATGAACCGCGATGCCCTGGGCCACGTGCTCCACGCACTGTATGGCCTTCAGCGCCGCGCCGGTGGCGTCGTTTGCCGCGTCGGCCATCGTCATGGGCTGCCTCACCATGCCAGCGGCGTAGATGCCGGTCCTCCTGGTCTCGTACTGGAAGCATATGAAGTTGCTGTCGGCAAAACCGTAGCCGCCCTCAAGAGAGGGAAGCTCCGGCCCCTGCTTGTATGTGAGGCCCAGTATGCCTTCGGGCTCCGGGTTGGCCTCCAGGAAAGCATTCTTCGCGGCGTCTCCCTTGGATGACTCCAGGGTGAGGTTGTCCTGGTACTCCTGATACTCCCTCGTGTTGGGCACAACGCCCACGGCGAGCACCACGAGGTCGGCCTCGACCTTAATTTTCTCTCCAAGGAGGGTGTCTTCCGCCTCCACGAAGAGGTTGCCGCCGGGGGCCTCGCTTATGCCGGTGACCTCGGCCTTCGTGAGCATCACGCCGGGGTCGTTCTGCATGTTCTTGTAGAAAATTTCCGTCTGCCCGGGCGTCCTGACGTCCTTATAGAATATGTAGGCCGCCGCGTCGTCATCGGCCTCCCTTACGTACCTGGCCTGCTTTAAAGACGTCGCGCAGCAGAAGGACGAGCAATAGGGAAGATGCTCCGGGTCCCTTGAGCCGGCGCACTGGATGAAGGCCACCTTCTTTGCCGCCTTGCCGTCGGAGGGCCTGACTATCTTGCCCTTCTTGGCAATCTCCTCCAGCTCAAGGCTGGTAATCACGTTGGGCTTTCCGTAGCCCAGGTGTGTGAGCTTCGTGGCGTCGTAGGGCTTCCAGCCCGCGGCAAGCACGATCGCGCCGGCCTTGAAGGTCTCGGACGAGCCGTTTGTGCTAACGGTCACGTCAAAGAGACCCGGCTGGCCCTCGGTCTTGTCTATCTTTGCGGAGGTGTAGACCTTTATCCTGTCGTTTGCCTCTACCTCCTTTATCTTCTTGAATACTATCGGCTCCTCGAGCTCCTCGTAGGGGTGCTCCATGGGGGCCTGCTTGTAGAGCTTTGCCCCGTAGCCGCCGAGCTCGGCCTCTTTCTCGACGATCACAACGTCGTAGCCCGCAGCAGCCGCATCCAGCGCGGCCGTAAGGCCGGCCGTGCCGCCGCCGACGACCATTATCGTCTTTGACAGGTCCTCAAGTATGTTCGGCTCGGGGAGGTCGACCTTCTGGGTCTTTACTATACCCATAGTGACGTAGTCTGTAGCCGTCATCTGGGGGTGGTACTCCTCGGGGGTCTCCTCTGTGGCCTTTTCCTGGCTCCACGCGCAGAACTCCCTGATGTTGGCCCTCTCCACAATGCAGCCGGGGAGGTCGAACTCCTCGAACTTCACCCTCGGGGAGCAGGCGGCTATGGTAACCGTGTTTACGCCTCCGCTGACGTCGGCCTTTATGGCCTCGACGCCCTCGGGGCTGCAAGCTATGTCGAGTACCTTGAACTTCTCGGCAGGCACCTTCGTGTTGCTTGCCACATCGGAGACCAACTTCTCCACGTCCACCATATCCGCGATGCCGCAGCCTTTACATATATATACGCCGAAATCTTTTTCCATCGTCTACCTCCTCACCAGGGTCTGGATGCTCTTGAGCGCAGCGCCTGTGGCGTCCTGCACAGAGCGTTGAACGTCAACGGGGCTCTTGGTCGATCCAACCGCGCTTATCCCGGCCTTCAAGGCCGAAGGCTGCACAAAGCCCTCGGGCGTAAGGGATATGCCCGGAATGGCCGAGTCCTTTGTCGAAGGCTGCATGCCGGCGGCAAGCACTACCATGTCGAAGGTCTTCTTCTGCTTCTTGCCCGCAAGTACGTCCTCGTACTCGACCGTGACGTCTCCGGTGGAGGCGTCCTCTGTAATCGCAGCGACCTTGCCCTTCGTAAGCGTCACTTTCTCGTCGTCCCTGACTTTCCAGTAGAACTGCTCGTAGCGCCCTGGGGTCCTTATATCTATATAGAAGATCTCCACCTCGGAGTCTTCGTACTGTTCCCTGAGGTATGTGGCCTGCTTCAGCGAGGCCATGCAGCAGATGTAGGAGCAATGGGCCAGATGGTTCTCGTCGCGCGACCCTGCGCACTGTACGAAGGCCACCTTCTTTGGCTCCTTGCCGTCGGATGGGCGCTGTATCTTGCCCCCGGTGGGGCCGTTTACCGCCGCGAGCCTCTCCATCTGCATGTTAGTTATCGCGTTCCTGGCCTTGCCGCCGCCAAGGGTGTCGACCTTGCTGGTGTCGTAGAGGTCCCAGCCGGTGGCCGTGACGATCGAGCCGACCTTGAGCTTAAGTGTTTCGGCCTTCATGTCAAGGTCAATCGCTTTGTACTTGCAAGCCGCCTTGCAGGCCTGGCCGCAGTCCTTTGAGCAGTTGCCCGCGTCGATTACGTACTTGAACGGGAACGCCTGCTCAAACGGAAGGTAGGCGGACTTTGTGGTGTCCATGCCGAAGTTGAAGTCGTTGGGCCTCTCGGCCGGACACGCCTCGGTACAGGCGTTGCAGCCCGTGCACCTGTCGTTGACGAACCTGGGGTTGACCTTTACGTCAACCTCGAAATCGCCCTCCGAGCCGGAGATGCCAGCGACCTCCGACATCGTGTAGAACTTTATCCTCGGGTTTTCCTTGAGGCGCCTGAAATTCATCTCAAGGCCGCAGACCGGAGGACAAAGCTTGGGGAAATACTTGTTGAGCTGAGCCACCCTTCCGCCGAGGTAGTGGTTTTTCTCGACAAGGTGGACCTCGTAGCCTGCCTCTGCCGCCTCAAGGGCGGCGGTCAGACCGCTTATTCCTCCCCCTATCACCAATACGCGTTGCTCGGCCATTAAAACCTCCATGCTATTAGGTTAAGGCTGCTGCCTGCCTTCTGAGCGGGCAACAGCCTTAACCCAACTGCCTTGCTATCTTAACCCAACTGCTTCTTAATATGTTGAGGCCGGGGCCTTTAAGCCCCGGCCTCTGTGTAGCCGATCAGTCAGCAACCATCTGGACGTAGTCTTTCTTGAAGCAGTTCCAGTCGCCAGTCTTGGGATCGTACCTCGAGTTCACGAAGCACTTCCAGTTGGCGTCGTCGATTGCGAGGTGGTCGCCCCTGTAGTAGTAGCCGGGGTACCTCGACTCTTCCCTGAAGAGGATGTGCTTGGCGTGTGCCTCAAGCGACCAAATCCTGTGGTAGTTCTCCCATGCCCTCATGAGCTCGTGGAGGTTGGCCGCGCCCGTAAGGTCGGCGTCCTCTTTGAGCATTTCAAGCTGCTTAAGGCCCGCCTCCAGCATGGTCTTTGAGGTCATGTACCATGTGGAGATGCCGCCGAAGTACTCGTCTCCGATCTTCTGCAGCCTTGCCTGCAGCATCTTGGGCTTGATGTAGTTGGGGTTGATATCCGGCATCGTGGAGTAGGTCTTGTACTTCTCGTAGACCTCAAACGGCAGGTAAAGCTCGCCCGCAAGCTCGTCGGAAGACCTCGTCACTGTGGGCTTGAAGTCCTTGTTGTCCAGGACGAAGGCAACCGCCG
>DAOUWH010000083.1 GCA_030667205.1 Nitrospirota bacterium | reverse complement strand
CGGAGCTGAGGGAGCTTGAGCAGGACCTTCAGAGGCTTGCAAAAGAGAAAAACCTCTACGTCAAGCTCCACGACGTGGAGAAGGCCGCCGCGGTAAGAAGCGAGGAGGAAAGGACGAAGGCCCTTTACGATGACATACGCAACCAGTGGAAGGAAAACCTCAACAAGGAAGTGCCCATAGTAAACGAAGACGACGTCTCGTACACGGTCGCCAAGATGACGGGCATTCCCCTGGCGAAGATAGAGGAGAAGGAGACGGAGAAACTCGTCCGCATGGAGGAGTACCTGCACAAGAGGATAGTGGCCCAGGACGACGCATTGGAGGTCGTCTCCAAGGCCATCAGGCGCTCCAGGGCGGGGCTTAAGGGCACCAAGCGGCCCATTGGCTCGTTCTTCTTCCTCGGCCCCACCGGCGTGGGCAAGACGGAGCTTGCAAAGGCGCTTGCGGAGTTCCTCTTCAACGACGAGAACGCCCTCGTCAAGATAGACATGTCGGAGTACATGGAGAGGTTTAACGTCTCGAAGCTCACCGGTGCGCCTCCGGGATATGTGGGGTACGAAGAGGGCGGCCAGCTCACAGAAAAGATAAGAAAGAGGCCTTACTCCGTGGTGCTTTTCGACGAGATAGAAAAAGCGCACCCGGACGTGTTCAACATACTGCTTCAGGTGCTCGACGAGGGAGTGCTCACCGACACCTTCGGCAGGAAGGTGGATTTCAGAAATACGGTCATCATCATGACCTCGAACCTCGGTGCGAGGATCATCGACAAGGCAACGCCCATGGGGTTCCAGAAGTCGTCTGCCGAGGACATCTACAAGCAGATAAAGGAAAACGTGCTTAGCGAGCTCAAGAAGACCTTTAACCCCGAGTTCCTTAACCGCGTGGACGAGACCACGGTCTTTCACCCGCTGAATAAGGAGCACCTGCTCGCCATCATAGACCTCCTCGTGGATGAGACCAACCGGAAGCTCATAGACCAGGAGCTCATTATAGAACTTGACACCGCTGTCAATGAATGGCTTATCGAGAAATACTGCCAGCCTACCTATGGCGCAAGGCCCATGAGAAGGGCCATCCAGAGAGAGATAGAAGACGGTCTCTCCGAGGAGATACTTAAGGGCAGGTTCAAAGGGATTAACAAGGTCCGCGTGGTCCTTGA
Organism: Nitrospirota bacterium; assembly: GCA_030667205.1. Lineage (GTDB taxonomy): Bacteria > Nitrospirota > Thermodesulfovibrionia > Thermodesulfovibrionales > JdFR-86 > DAOUWH01. The sequence goes on along the minus strand of DAOUWH010000083.1, from coordinate 5,740 downwards.
CCGCAATGCGCCGGCCTTCGTCGAGGTCGAAAAGCCGGTACTCACCGGGGTCAACTAAGCCCCGCCCAGGTAACCCGTGCTACACAAATATGGGAGTTTTGCGGCCTCACGGTTGCTCATGGGTGCCCTCATATTTTAAAATCATGTAAGGCGTTTGATAATGCAGCAGTTAATATCTTGCGCTTAAAGACCCGGAGGTTATGATTTGAAGGCTAAGGCACTTGTTATTGTGGCCGTTATTGGCATCGGTGTTGCGCTCATATTGTTTGGCAGGTCGGGCGACGACACGCCCAGGGCGCCTCTTGTCGCCGAGGGTTTTAAGGCCCCCGACATCAACCTTAAGGACCTGGACGGCAACCTCTGGAGTTTGTCCTCGAAAAAGGGCAGCGTGGTGCTAATAAATTTCTGGGCTACGTGGTGCGATACCTGCAAGGAAGAGATGCCCGGTCTTCAGCTCCTATATGACGTTAAGGGCGACAACCCCGGCTTTCAACTTGTCACGGTGGTATACGACGACGACCCCCTGAGGGCCGTTAAATATCTTGCCGATAACAATTTCACCCTGCCGCTTTACATCGACGGCGACGGCTCGGCTGCCCGGGCCTACGGACTCACCGGAGTGCCCGAGACCTACATAGTGGGCAAGAAAGGCATCCTCAGGAGGAAGATCATCGGCCCCGCCGATTTCAAAGACCCCGGCGCGGTCGCCTTCATCAACAAGCTCCTCGAAGAGGAGTCGTAGACCCCCCTTTCATCCGAATGGGTATCTTGGCTTCCATTAATAAAAAAGGTTCGATTCCTAATGTAAAAGCCCTGCTTCTTGTCGGCGTGCTTTACGCAAAGGAGGAGTATTACCTCAAGGCAAAGGAGCGCCTTGCCGGGATGTTCGGCCCCATCGTTATGGAGACCGCCCCCCGCGCCTGGGACTACACCGACCATTACGAAGAAGAACTCGGCCCTGACATCCTGAGGAGGTTTTTATTCTTCGGAAACCTTATCCAGCAGGACTCTCTTGTGGAGATAAAACTATTTACGAATTCCCTTGAAGCGGAACTCTCCACCGGCGGCAAGCGGAACGTGAACCTCGACCCCGGCTACATGACCATGGCGAAGGTCGTGCTCGCCTCGACCAAGGACTACTCTCACCGCATATGCCTGGGCAGGGGCATCTTCGCCGAGGTTGCGCTCTCTTACATAAGGGATGGCTTTAAACCTTACTACTACACCTACAGGGATTACCGCGACGAACACCACCTGAAACTTTTTCACGAGGCGCGGAAGAGGTTTTTAAGAGGCCTATCTTCTATTCCGTAGTTTCGCAAGCAATCTCAGAATCTCGAGATACAGCCATATCAGGGTGACCATCAGCCCGAAGGCCGCGTACCATTCCATGTACTTAGGGGCCCCGCTCTCTGCGCCATGCTCTATGAAATCAAAGTCGAGCACAAGGTTCAGCGCGGCGATGACCACCACGAAGAGGCTGAAGCCTATTCCCATTATCCCGCTTCCGTGGATAAAGGACATTTGGATGCCGAAGAAGCCAAGGATGAAAGTGACCATGTAGACCATGAAGATGCCGCCGGTGGCCGCTACCACGCCCAGTTTGAAATTCTCCGTGGCTTTTATCCAGCCCGACTTGAAGGCGATGAGAAGGCCAAAGAGCGTTCCGAACGTAAGCCCCACCGCCTGAATCACAATGCCCGGATACATTGCCTCGAAGACCGCGGATATCCCGCCGAGCACCAGCCCCTCGAGCAGGGCGTAGACGGGGGCCGTAACTCCTGCCCACTCTTTTTTGAATATGGTTATAAGGGCAACGATAAGTCCGCCTATCGCCCCTCCTATTATCAATGGATAGACGGCGGCGGGATTCCCGGCGCTGAAAAACTTGCCCCACGTCCACGATGCCGTCAACAGAAGCAGAAAAAGCAGGACCCCGGTCTTGTTTACGGTCCCCTGTATCGTCATCGCGCGGGAAGGGTCCGAGACGCGCGCGAATCCTTGAAAGGTCTTTGCATTTAATGCGGGGTTGGCTGTCCTCATTTATGCTCCTACTTTAAAATCACCATATTGTCGCGGTGCACGACCTCGTCGGAGTAGCGGTAGCCCAGCGCCCCCTGCATTTCCGAGGTCTTTTTGCCCATAATCTTCAGCACGTCCTCGGACGAATAGTTGGTGATGCCCTTGGCGATGCGCTGTCCATTCGCATCGAGGCAATAGACGGCGTCGCCTATGTTAAAGGTCCCCTCGACCGCGACTATGCCCGAGGGAAGCAGGCTCTTGCCACGCTCTACGATCGCTTTTACCGCGCCGCCGTCGAGCTTCACCGAGCCCTTCATCCTTATGCCGAAGGCTATCCAGCTCTTGCGCGCGGCGAGCCTGTCGGCGGCGGCTGTAAACTCCGTGCCGTGACGCGAGCCCTTCACCAGCGAGACAAGGAGGCCGGGCTTGTGGCCGTTTATGATGTTTACGGTGATGCCGCTGTTCATGGCTTTCTCCGCGGCCAGCAGCTTGGAGTACATCCCCCCGGTGCCGTACTCGCTCCCCGAGGCGCTTGCCTTCTTTTTCATCTCATCGGTAATCTTCGTGACCGTCCTGATGATGGACGCCTTCTTGTGCTTCTTTGGGTCCTGTGTATAAAACCCCGCGACGTCCGAGAGGATGACGAGCCTGTCGGCCTCGGTAAGGGCGGCAACAAGGAAGGCAAGCTGGTCGTTGTCGCCAAAGCGTATCTCGTCGGTTGCGACGGTGTCGTTTTCGTTTAAAATGGGCACAAGGCCGTGCTCAAGAAGGGTGCTTAAAGTATTTTTGGAGTTGATGTACATCTTCCTGTCCGAGAGCCCGTCCCTTGTGAGAAGAACTTGAGCCACCTTCTTTTTGAACGTTTTAAAATGTTTTTCGTACATCCACATGAGGGCGGGCTGTCCCGCCGCGGCAACGGCCTGCTTGAGCATTATGTCCTTTGGCCTGCGCTTAAGGCCCATCTTCTTCATGCCCGCGGCTATTGCGCCGGAGGATACGAGCACCACCTCGTGGCCCATGTCGCCCACTGCCGAGACCGCGCGCGCGATGGAGCGTATGCGCCTTGCGTTAAGGCTGTCCTCGCCGCCCGCGACTATGTTGCTTCCGATCTTTACTATCAGCCTCATTTTGCCACCTTTTTCGAAAGGTACCCTACAAGGTTTTTTACCCCGTCCCCAGTAACTCCGGAGATGGGATAAAAATCAATCCCATTAGTTTTGCAGTATTCCTTGAGCCTGTCAAGTTTTTCCTTGTCCACGACGTCGGTCTTTGTGCCTGCCACGGCCTGCGGCTTCTTCAGCAGCCCGGGGTTGTAGAGCTTAAGCTCCCGGTTAAGGGTCTTGAGATTTTCCACAGGGTCTCCCTCCGCCGCCTGGGATATGTCCACAAGGTGCAGAAGGAGGCTTGTGCGTTCCACGTGCCTCAGGAACTGGTGCCCCAGGCCCGCGCCCCTGTGCGCCCCCTCTATTAGGCCGGGGATGTCGGCCACCACAAAGCTCCGCCACTCCTCGCCCGCCTTTACCACGCCGAGGTTCGGAACGAGCGTTGTGAACGGATAATCCGCTATCTTCGGCCTTGCGGCGGATATTACCGAGATAAGCGTGGATTTCCCCGCGTTAGGGAGCCCTATCAGGCCCACGTCCGCCAGAAGCTTTAACTCCACAGTGAGGTCCCTCTCCTCGCCGGGGAGGCCGCTCTGCGCGAAGCGCGGGGCCTGGCGGGTGGGGGTGGCGAAGTGGGAGTTTCCCTGGCCTCCCTTTCCACCGAGGGCCGCAATGTACTGCATGCCCTCCCTGTCCAGGTCGCTGAGGACCTCGTCTGTTTCGGTGTCCTTGAGCATCGAGCCCACGGGTACCGGGATTAAGATGTCCGCGCCGTCGGCGCCGTGCATCTTCTTGCCCATGCCGGGGCGGCCGTTTTTGGCCCTGTAGATGCGTTGGTACCTGAGGTCCAGAAGGGTGTTTAAGTGTCCCTCGGCGCGGAATACGACGTGGCCCCCCCGGCCTCCGTCTCCTCCGTCGGGGCCGCCGCGCGGGATGTACTTCTCGCGCCTGAAGCTGACGCATCCCTTGCCGCCGTGCCCGGAGCTTACGTGGATTTTTACGTAGTCGATAAACTGCATAGTCCCCAAAAAACAAAAAAGGCGGTTTAAAAGCCGCCTTTTTTCAATTATCGGTGCCGGTCCAATTTGCGGATTCGGCTTGCCGTTAACCCTCTGCCGGGTAGACGCTTACCTGGAGCTTCTGCCTGCCCCTGCGCTCGAACGTGACCACTCCTTCTACCAGGGAGAAAAGCGTGTCGTCGCTGCCCTTGCCCACGTTCGTGCCGGGGTGGAACTTGGTGCCCCTCTGCCTGACAAGAATATGCCCAGCCTTCACGGCCTGCCCGCCGAACTTTTTAACGCCGAGACGTTTACTCTCGCTCTCGCGTCCGTTCTTTGTGCTTCCTACGCCTTTTTTATGAGCCATGTCTCAGACCCCCTGTATTTCCTTGATCTTCAGAGTCGTAAACTCCTGCCTGTGGCCCCTGAGGTTTCGAAAACCCTTCCGGGGCTTCTGCTTGAAGACGAGGACCTTCTTGGCCTTGCCCGTGCCCACGACCTCGGCGCTCACGCTCGCGCCCTCGATATAGGGGTTGCCGAAGACCTGTCCGTCTTCCTTCACCACCGCGAGTACCTTGTCGAGCGTTACCTCGGTGCCCTCGTCGGCCTGGAGTTTTTCCACCTTGACCTCGGTGCCGGCCTCGACCCTGTATTGCTTTCCACCTGTTTCCACTACTGCGTACATAATATGCAACCTCCTGAAACTATTATTTTATATATATTTAACCGATATGTCAAACCTGTAATGTGTCTTTACTTTTTCGGGCTTGGCCTTCACATACCCAGGGGGTATATCTATTTTGCGATGGGGTTTTCGGTGTTTGTGGAGATGCTGAACCTCCGCATCAGGCGCCCCAGGGCCGCCCCTGTAAAACTCCGCCAGCCCCACCCGAAAGGGGAGTGAGAAGGGGTTTACTTTTGGGTGTGGGAGGTTCGGTAAAAAAGCAACTCTCCCAAGAACTTACCTCAAAAGAATCCATTACGTGCTCTTAAAATCATAACTCGTTAATAAATAAGAATAATTTGGCGCAATATGCCATTGACTCACTATAAGAAAACAACTAAAATAGGTAGATTACTTTTTAGTTTCGTGTTGGGGGCGGGATGTGGTTAAGATTTGCTCCGTGAGACATGTTTTGGGGGAAGAAAGGAGGCATGACATATGCGGTTGGGGATGACGCTTATATTGATATCTGTCATGGTAACACTACTTTCAGGGTGTTGTCTTAGATTCTCTGGTCTGACACCTCAATCAACATTCAATGTTGGGGATACAATAACTACAGCTGGAACGCATATTGTAGTTGAGCAATTCCAATGGGCTAATGGTAACTGGACTTCCTCTGGTACAGCCAAAGCAGATACAAGGAATTATGCCATGGGTTCCGGTATCGACATCAATGCTAGAAATGTAAATTTGCATTTTAAGTTCAATTATCCGCTTAACGAACTTACATTCAAGTTCGGGGAATTAGGGGGCAATATCATTAATAGGATCAACGACGACTTCAGGAATGTGCAGGATATAGTCAGTTTGAACGACACTACAATCGGGGGAGTACAGGTAACAGTCATTTTCTATCAGCAAGGAAATAACTGGTATGGACAGATGAGCCT
>DAOUWH010000038.1 GCA_030667205.1 Nitrospirota bacterium | reverse complement strand
GCCACGGCGTTGGTAAGTGGGGACTCGTTGCGCCGATGGCCAAGGCGGCTGTTGCCGCGGGGGCCGACGGCCTCATGATCGAGGTGCATACCCAGCCCGACGAGGCCTTCTCCGACGGCGAGCAGTCCCTTAAGCCGGATGTCTTCAAAAAGCTTATGTCCGAACTCAAGCCCATCGCAAGGGCGGTGGGGAGGGAGATATAATGCCGTCGATGCTGTTTGAGAAGACGACCGTTATTGGAGTCGGACTGATCGGCGCATCACTGGCCCTTGCGATGCGTAAAGCATCCCTGGCCGCCAGCATCACCGGGCACGGAAGAAACGAGGCCAACCTGCAGCGGGCAAAGGAATGGTCGATAATCGATTCCTACGAACTAGACCCCGCTAAAGCGTGCGAGGGCGCAGACCTGGTGGTCCTGGCAACTCCGGTCGGAACTTTTAAGTCGCTTGTAAAAGGCATTTCGGGTTCTCTAAAGCCTGGGGCGGTTGTTATAGATGTCGGAAGCGTTAAGGGCGACCTGGTCTATGGTATAGAATCTCTGATGCCCGACATGGTGCACTATGTGCCGTGCCATCCGATTGCGGGGTCGGAGCGCTCGGGCATCGATACGTCAAGTGCGGACCTATTCGAAGACAGGCTCTGCATCATTACGAAGACAGAGAATACTGCCGTGGCCGCGTTCAACGATGTTTCGGAGCTATGGCGGGCAATCGGCTCGAGGGTTGAACTCCTGAGCCCCGAGGAGCACGACATGATATTCGGCCTCGTGAGCCACCTTCCTCACCTTGTGGCCTATGCCCTTGTAAATACCGTGGCGGACATGGACCCCGGAAGCATCAAATATGCGGGCAACGGGTTTAAGGACGCCACAAGGATAGCCGCGGGTTCCCCGGACCTCTGGCGCGACATAGCCGCCTTTAACAGCGAAAACCTGTTAAGGTTCCTCGATATACTTAAGGCAAATATCGAGGGCCTTAGCATTTATATCAGGGAAGGAGATTTTAAGGGCCTCGAAGAAGCCTTTAAGCGGGCCAGTGAACTAAGAAAGAGCATTGAAAGTTGAGCTAAAAAGAACGAAGGCCCTGCGAGGGGAGATAACACCTCCGCCGGACAAGTCCATCTCGCACAGGGCCATAATCCTGTCTTCAATCGCAAACGGTAAAAGTCTGGTTAAAAATTTCCTCAGGGCCGGCGACACGCTTAGCTCTGTAAATGCAATGAGGGCCCTGGGAATTGAGATAGAAGATGACGGTGCCGAGGTGGTGGTCCACGGCAGGGGACTTCGTGGTCTGAGTGAGCCTTCGGATGTCATAGATTGCGGCAATTCCGGCACGACGATGAGGCTCCTTTCCGGAGTGCTCTCGGGAAACCCTTTCACGTCGGTGCTCACGGGGGACGAATCCCTGAAGCAGCGTCCGATGCGGAGGGTAATTACGCCCCTCACTCAGATGGGCGCCCATATATCTGCAAGGGACGACAGGTATCCGCCGATGAGCATACGCGGCGGCAACCTTAAAGCGATAAGATACGAAATGCCGGTGGCGAGCGCGCAGCTGAAGTCGGCGATCATGCTTGCCGGACTTTATGCCGACGGCACAACCGAGGTGGTCGAGCCCCGCAGGTCCAGAGACCACACGGAGCGAATGCTCCCCGCATACGGCGTAAAGGTGGACGTCGACGGACTCAACATCAGAGTTTCGGGCGGGGCGGAGCCGCAGGCAACAGAGGTGGATGTGCCGGGAGATTTTTCATCGGCGGCGTTTTTCATTGCTGCCGCCTTGGTGGTTAAGGGTTCCGAAGTGATGATTAAAGGGGTAGGGCTTAATCCGCAGAGGACGGGGTTTCTGGAAGTTTTACAAAAAATGGGCGCGGACCTGAAGGTCGAAAATGTGAGGGACGTCTCCGGCGAGCCGGTAGGCGACATACAGTGCCGGTCGTCGGAACTCAGGGCCGTTGATGTAGGAGAGGATATGATACCGTCGTTGATAGACGAGTTCCCGGCGCTTTGCGTTGTTGCCGCATTGGCAAGCGGGACGACGACTATCAGGGGGGCGGCTGAGTTGCGCGTAAAAGAGTCAGACAGGGTGGGCGCGATGGCAGAGGGCTTAAAGGCAATGGGCGTGGAGGTCGAGGAGTTTCCCGACGGCCTGGGCATCAGGGGCGCGGAAGTGCTCAGGGGCGCCGATATTCATAGCCACGGCGACCACAGGATAGCGATGGCCTTCTCTGCTGCCGCGAGCGCGGCAGAGGGCGACACTACGATACACGAGGCCGAGGCGGTGGATATATCGTTCCCCGGTTTTTATGAGATGCTAAAGAGGCTTTCAGGATAATGGGAAAAGTCGTTGCGATAGACGGCCCCTCGGGCGCTGGCAAGAGCACCGTGGCAAAGATGGTTTCGGAGACGATAGACATGGACTATCTTGACACGGGCGCCCTTTACAGGGCCGTTGCGCTCGGGCTTACCGGGCTTGGTATCAGCCCCGACGACACCGACGAGAAAATCGCCGGGGCCCTCAAGACGGTAGCGGTATCGTTTAGAGAGGGAAAGGTGTTTTTGAACGGAAAGGACGTGTCCGGGGAAATCCGTACCCCCGAGGCCGGGCACCTCTCCTCGGTGTTCTCCGCAAGGGGACCCGTAAGGGAATTCCTGCTTCCGGTTCAGAGGGCCGCGGCTCTCGAAGGCGATCTCGTGGTCGAGGGCAGGGACATGACAACGGTGGTCTTCCCAGATGCGTGGAGGAAATTTTACCTTGGAGCAAGCGTGGAGGCGCGCACGAAGAGGCGGCACCTGCAGCTCAGGCAAAGCGGCGTGCAGGTCACGGTGGAGGATGCCCGAAGGGATGTCACCGAGAGGGATGAAAGGGACTCCTCAAGGTCGCTGGCCCCTCTTAAAGTGGCCGAGGACGCTATTGTCATCGACTCTTCGGACATGACGCTTGAGGAAGTCATGAAAAAGGTGCTGGACGCCATAAGGAAGGACAACATGGTAAAGGCATGAGGGTATATACTGCAAAAGGCGGGGGGTTCTGCTTCGGTGTCAAGAGGGCCATAGACATCGCCTACAAGGTAGCCGGAAAATACAAGGGTGGGGTCTACACCCTGGGGCCCATAATACACAACCCTCAGGTGATAGAGGAGCTGAAGTCGATGGGAGTCATGCCCGTGGAGGACATCAGAAGTCTTAAGGGCAAGGATGTCGGCGCGGTCATCATCAGGACGCATGGGGTCACACGGCAGGCCATGAAGAAACTCACAGACAGCGGCTACACGATAATCGATGCGACCTGCCCATATGTAAAAAAAGCACAATATTATGCTAAACTTCTTAAGGATGAAGGCTACCAAGTGGTAATACTTGGCAGCAGAGAGCACCCCGAGGTCAAAGGCCTTATGAGCTATGCCGGAAGGGGTGCCGTGGTTGTCAGAGATGCTACAGAGTTGCCTCCGCTGAAAAAACGGGTCGGCGTGGTAGTGCAGACCACCCGGCATGTCGAGGCCCTGAAGGACGTGCTGTGCGCCATCGCGGGACAGATAAAAGAGCTGAAGGTATATAATACCCTGTGCAGCTCAACGACAGAAAGGCTGAAAGAGACGGAGGAACTGGCAAGGAAAGTGGACGTTATGGTCATAGTCGGAGGCAAAAACAGCGCCAATACGACACAGCTTGCGAAACTCTGCAGGTCTCTGTCGGTGCCCACGCATCATATAGAGACGGCTTTGGACCTGAGAGAGAGCTGGTTTTCCGGAGCGAAAAGAGCCGCCATATCGGCAGGGGCCTCGACCCCTGAGCGGTTGATAAAAGAAGTCGAAAGAAAGATTAAGGGATACAGGAGGAAGGTTAGTTGATGGAGCTTAAGAACGAAGAGCTTGAAAGACTGTACGCCGAGACATTCCAGGGCATAGAGTCCGGCTCGATACTTACCGGCAAGATAGTGGCGGTAAAACCAGACAGCGTCATCGTGGACGTTGGTTTCAAGTCAGAAGGGATTATAAAGGCCTCGGAGTTTTTAAGCGAAGAGATGGAATCACTTAAAGAGGGCGATGAGCTTGAGGTGTTTGTCGTCTCCACTGGGGATTCCGAAGGCATGCTCGTGCTTTCCAGGGAGAGGGCATCGAGGATAAAGGCCTGGGTCGACATGGAAGAGAGAATGAAGGAAAACTCCCCCATCGAAGGCGTGCTGGTCGGAAAGACCAAGGGGGGAGCATTTGTCGAGGTATCCGGCATCAGGGCTTTCCTGCCGGCCTCGCATATCGACCTCAGGCCGGTAAGAGACGTAGATTCACTCATCGGACAGCGGATGCATTTCAAGATACTGAAGGTCAACAGCAGGCGTTCCAACATCATTGTCTCAAGGAGGCAGTACCTCGAGGAGCAGAGGCAGGAGATGAGGACAGTGATCCTCGAGCAGCTAAAAGACGGTGCACTGATAAACGGCACCGTCAAGAACATAACGGATTACGGGGTCTTCGTGGACCTCGGAGGCATAGACGGTCTTCTTCATATATCCGATATTTCATGGGGGCGCATATCCCACCCCTCGGCGCACTTTTCCATTGGCGATGATATTGAAGTGCTGGTGTTGAGCTTTGACAGGGAAAACGAAAAAGTGACTTTAGGCTACAAGCAGAAGAGGCCGGACCCCTGGAGCACCGTCGAGGAGAAATACCCGGTGGGCACAAGTGTGACCGGCAAGGTCGTCAGCATCGCGGACTACGGCGTCTTCGTCGAGGTGGAGGACGCCCTTGAAGGCCTTGTGCATGTCTCGGAAATCGAATGGGCTCCAAGGCCAAAACACCCTTCCAAGTACATGCAGGACGGGGACATCGTGGAGGCTGTCGTATTGAACGCCGACAGCAAGGAAAGAAAGCTTTCGCTGAGCCTCAAGCATCTGAAACCAAGCCCCTGGGAGCTCGTAGCCGAGCACTACAGGCCGGGGCAGACAATATCCGGCACTGTCAGGGGCATTACCGAGTTCGGGGCGTTTGTCGGCCTTCCGGAAGGCATCGACGGCCTCGTGCACATATCGGACCTTTCGTGGACGAAGCATGTAAAGCACCCCTCCGAGGTGCTAAAGAAAGGACAGGAAATAGAGGCCGTCGTACTGAGCATAGAGCCGGGCAAGGAAAGGATTGCCCTCGGGTTAAAGCAGGTCTCGCTCGACCCGTGGCTGAGCGAAATACCCCAGAAGTACAAGCTCGGCGATGAACTGAAGTGCAGGGTGCTGAGGCTTACGGATTTCGGCATCTTCGTGGATCTCAACGATGAGGTCGAGGGACTCATATACTCCTCTGAAATCATGGATACGTCCGAGCCACTGAAAGAAGGCGATGATGTAATGGCCAGGATAATCAAGATAGACCTCGACAACAGGAAAATCGGTCTGAGCATGCGAAACGTGGAGACATCGGAGCAGTGAAGAAACTTGTGCTGATAGTGGGGGCCCTGTTGCTGGTGATGTTGGCGATTGCCGCAATGGTCTCGTATATAGGGACCGGGCAGATCCTGGGTGCGGACAAGGTCGCGCTCGTGCGCATAGAGGGGCCGATTATCGACTCCCAACGGTTCGTTGATGAAATAAAACAGTATGTAGACGACTCCTCGATAAAGGCTATCGTGCTGAGGGTGGACAGCCCCGGCGGCGCAGTAGCTCCGTCGCAGGAGATATACACCGAGGTGAAGCGGGCCGTCCAGAAAAAGAAGGTAGTGGCCTCGATGGGCTCGCTCGCGGCCTCCGGAGGCTATTATGTGATTGCCCCGGCTACCAAGATAGTGGCCAACCCCGGCAGCATAACAGGCTCCATAGGGGTCATCATGGAGATACCCAACTTCGAGGGCCTGATGGACAAGATTGGCATAAAGACCACTACCATTAAGAGCGGGAAGTACAAAGACATGGCCTCGGCGATGAGGGAGCTGACCACGGAGGAAAGAAAACTCCTCCAGAGCGTCATGGACGACGTGCACGAGCAGTTCATACAGGCCGTGGCCGAAGGCCGGGGGATGGCGGTAGAGGAAGTCACGGAACTTGCCGACGGCAGGATATTCAGCGGGAGGCAGGCCAAGGAAATAGGGCTTGTTGACGAGCTGGGCAATCTTCAGGACGCCATAAAGCTCTGCGCGCGCCTGGCGGGGATTGAAGGAGAGCCTACCGTAGTCAGCAAGAAAGAGGAAATCTCATTCTTAGAGTTACTTAGAGGGGAACTGTCCGGGAAGGTGACGGACATATTCCCTGCTGTCAAGATAAAATATGTATTTAGTCCTTAAGGAGGCAATATGACAAGATCGGCCCTGATTGAGAAAGTAGCTGAGCGGGTGGATGGCCTTACCCTTAAACAAACCGAGATAGTCGTGGAGACCGTTTTTGAGAGCGTCAAGGAATCTCTCAAGAAGGGTGAGAAGATAGAGATAAGGGGATTCGGCAATTTCAGGCTGAAAGAAAGACAGCCGAGGAAGGCCCGCAATCCCAAGACCGGCGAGAGCGTGGATGTGCCGCAGAAAAAAGCAATACGCTTCAAGGCCGGCAAGGCACTTAAAGATGCCCTGAACCAGTCCCAGTAAACCATACCAGGTATAGATAGCAACCAGTCTCCGGCCCCGCACCCTTTGCGGGGCCGTATCGCGAATGGACATTTCCGATTTCATAAAGGGCATAGAGGCCGACACGGCGCTCCGCCTCGGGGTCTCGGAGCACCGGTTCAACCCTCCTGTTGAGCCCGGTTTTGCCGAGCTGGACATCGATGAAAGGCTTAAAGAGGCCCTTGGAAAACAAGGCCTTAAAAATCTTTACACGCACCAGTGCGAGGCGATAGAGCTTTTAAGGGGCGGCCGCAACGTGGTGGCCATGACGCCCACGGGAAGCGGAAAGAGCCTCATCTACAACGTGCCGGTGCTGGAGTCGATACTCGATGAGCCCGACTCACACGCGTTATACGTCTTTCCCCTTAAAGGGCTTGAGCAGGACCAGCTTAAAAACCTCGGAGAGCTCGCCGGGGAACTTGGCATCGACACGGCAGGGGCGGTCTACGACGGCGACACTACGGCGTACAGGAGGAAGAAGATACGGGACAACCTCCCCAACGTCATATTCACCAACCCCGACATGCTCCACCTTGCGATAAACGCCTTTCATCCCAAGTGGGAGGGGTTTTTCAGGAACCTCAAATATGTCGTCATCGACGAGATACACGCCTACAGGGGAGTGTTCGGCTCGCACGTGGCCCAGGTCATAAGGAGGCTCAGGAGGATTGCCCGGAGGTGGGGCTCGGAGCCCCGGTTCATCGCGTGTTCCGCGACCATCGCAAATCCGGGGAGCTTTGCCGAGGACCTGACCGGGCTGAAATTCAGCGTGGTGGAGCAAAACGGCGCCCCGCGCGGGGCACTGCATTTCCTCTTCCTGAATCCCTACGACAGTCCCTACACGTCCGCGACGCGACTCTTTTTAAGGTGTCTTAAAAAGGGTCTGAGGACGATAGTATTCACAAGGGCAAGGAAGATAACGGAGTTGATATATTCATGGGCGGTGGAGCAGGCCCCTGAGTACAGGGACCTGATAAGCCCCTACAGGGCGGGGTTTCTCCCGCAGGAACGCCGTGATATTGAGCAAAGGCTCTTCAGTGGGGAACTCCTCGGCGTGGTGACCACAAGCGCCCTGGAACTCGGCGTGGACATCGGGGGGCTTGATGCCTGCATACTCGTGGGATATCCGGGCTCCATATCGAGCACCTGGCAGAGGGCGGGCAGGGTAGGCCGCCGCGGTGAAGAATCGGTCGTATTCATGATAGCGGGGCAGGACGCCCTGGACCAGTACCTCGTGCGCCATCCGGAGGCGTTCTTCGGCAAGAGCCACGAGGCCGCGGTCATATACCCCCTGAATGAAAACATCCTCAAGGCCCACCTCCCGTGCGCGACAAAAGAAGTGTATCTCAGGGCCGATGAAAGCGTTTTTGATATGGACGCCGTCTCTCCCGTGGTGGTGGAGCTTGTGGCGGAGGGAAAGCTCAGGCCCGGGAAAGAGGGCGACATATGGTTTTCGTCCGTCCCGATGCCGCACAGGCAGGTGGGCATCAGGGCGGTGGGCGAGACCTATGGCATCTATGACGAGGGAGGAAGGATAGGGGAGCTCAGCGGCCTGAGGGTCTTCCGCGAGGCGTTTCCCGGCTCGATATATCTTCACAGGGGAAGACAGTACCGCATAACCGGGCTCGACCTCGACCACAGGAAGATAAACGCGCGTGAGGTCGACGTGAAGTATTACACCCAGGCGCTTACGCACGAGGAGACGGACGTAATCAGCGAGATGTCTTCCAAAAAACTCAGACGGGTAACCGTGCACGAGGGCAGGATAAGGATAAGACACCAGGTCGTGGGCTACGAAAAGAAAGGGCTTTTCGACAGGCAGAGGCTTTCAAGGCACGACCTCGATATGCCGGAGTGCGTTTTCGAGACAGAGGGCATCTGGTTAAAACTTCCTGAAAAGCTTATGGCGGAGCTTGAGGCCGAGGGGTTCGAGGTCGCGGGCACTCTGCACGCCTTTGAGCATGTGGCGATATCAACACTGCCGCTTTTTGCCCTTTGCGACAAGGGCGACATCGGGGGCCTGAGCTACGAGCTTTATCCGGAGTTCGGCGTGAGCACAATATTCATATACGACGGGCAGGAAGGCGGCGTGGGGCTTTCGAGGCGAGCTTTTGATGTGCTTGGCGAGTGGTTCAGGGCCACTCTCTCGGTGATAGAGGAATGTCCCTGCGAGGAAGGCTGCCCTTCCTGCGTGCAGGACCCCCAATGCGGCTCGGGCAACCAGCCCCTTGACAAGGCAGGGGCGGCATGGCTTGCGAGGGGGCTTATCTCAGAACGGTAGGATTTTGGGCATCTTGCCCTTTTTGAACATCTTAAGCATCTTCTTCATCTGAAGATATTGCTTTATCACCTTGTTAACATCCGAGGGATTGGTGCCGCTTCCGAGGGCTATCCTCTTTTTTCTGCTCCCTTTAAGGAGGTTGGCGTTTCCCCTTTCGGCGGGAGTCATGGAGTTTATTATCGCCTCCACCTTGACGAGTTCTTTTTCCTCCACCTTAATGCCTTTAAGCTTGTTCATGCCGGGTATCATGCCCAGGATATTTTCAAGCGGGCCCATGTTGCGAAGCTTTTTGAGCTGGTCCCTGAGGTCCTCGAACGTAAAGGACTCGGAGACTATCTTTTCCTGCAGTGCCAGGGCCTCCTGCTCGTCGACCGACTGCTGGGCCTTCTCTATGAGACTCAGCATATCGCCCATGCCGAGTATCGAGGAGGCGACCCTGTCGGGGTGGAAGAGCTCCAGCATCTCTATCTTCTCGCCGACGCCGATGAATTTAATGGGCTTTCCGGTGACGTGCCTTATGGAGAGCGCGGCGCCGCCCCTTGCGTCGCCGTCCATCTTGGTAAGGACGACTCCGTCTATGCCGATTGCCTCGTTGAACTTCGTGGCGATGTTTACGGCGTCCTGTCCGGTCATCGCGTCCGCGACAAAAAGGGTCTCGTGGGGCGAGGTGGCCTCCCTGATGTTTTTGAGCTGCTCCATCAGGGGCTCGTCGATGTGGAGCCGTCCGGCCGTGTCGAAGATCACTATGTCGCGGCCTTCGCGCTTTGCGTAAGCTATCGACTCGTTACAGACGGCCACGGGGTCTGTAGTGTCCCTTGAGTGGAATACGGGGATCTCTGTCTGGGAACCCAGGGTGACAAGCTGCTCGATGGCTGCCGGGCGCTGCAGGTCGGCGGCAACAAGCATCGGACGGCGGCCCTCCTTTTTGTACATCGCCGCGATCTTTGCCGCGGTGGTCGTCTTTCCAGAGCCCTGCAGGCCCACCAGCATGAAGACGGTGGGCGGGTTGGGGGCAAGCCTGACTTTCCCGGGCGTGCCGCCCAGGAGCTCGCAGAGCTGGCCGTGCACTATCTTTACGACCTGCTGGCCGGGGGTGAGGCTTTCGAGCACCTCCTTGCCCACGGCCCTTTCCCGTATCCCTTTGATGAATTCCTTGACGACCTTGAAGTTAACGTCCGCCTCAAGGAGGGCAACACGCACTTCTTTTAGGGCCAGGTC
>DAOUWH010000289.1 GCA_030667205.1 Nitrospirota bacterium | reverse complement strand
CAAGGAGGGGCAGGTGCCACACTATCTTCTGGAGAGACCTTATAAGGGGAGTGACCAGCAGCCTCGTTACCCTGCCGTGCATCCTGTCGGTGACCCTGCTGTAAAAACCCTTGCAGAAGTCGTAGTCGAGGTTGGGGTTCGTGACGGGGTAGCACAGCCTAGCGAGCATATCCCGCGAGTAGGTCGTTATGTCGCAGTCATGCAGCGCAATCACCCTGAGGTTGGGCTGAGAAAGAATGTAGCCGTAGGCCATCCAGACGGACTTGCCCTTGCCCTCTTCGCCGATGGGCAGGTCGACGCCTTCGATTGCCCTGTAGATTTCGCTTATACGGGGACCTGAATTCCATATGATTGTGGTCGTCTGGGGAAGTGCCGAGAAGAACTCCTTTGCGTGCTTGAACTCGTCTTCCGAGGCGCCGCCGAGGGTTACGACTATCTGGCTGAGGTATTTGACCTTCGTAAGTTCATTTACGATTTTTTTAAGGGCGTCACCCTGAAGCTCCAGGTAAAGCGACGGAAGCACCAGCGCGATGGGCCTCTCACGGGAGTACCAGGAAAGCTCGCTTTCGAGCTTCTTGAGGTTGCCAGGGCCCAGTTTATGGAAGGTCGCCACAACACCTGTCTGGTAGAAATCCGACATCAAGCCTCCTGTTGGGCTGCAGATTAGGCAGGCTCATAAAGTACATGGACTTAACCGCGGATGTCAAGCAAAAAAAGACGGCAGGAGGTTTCCGTCGGAGCAGTGGGGCGTGGTATAATTTTTCATGTATATTGTAAGTGCCTGTCTTGCCGGTCTTAACACGAGGTATGACGGGAAAGATGCCCTGGACGAACGCGTCAGGGAGCTTGTGGCAGGGGGCAGGGCCCTGCCCGTATGCCCGGAGCAGCTTGCGGGCCTCGGCACCCCGAGGGCTCCGGTGGAGTTTTCCTCCGGAAGCGGAGGCGGCCTCCTTGAGATGAAGGCGCGTGCGGTGGGCTCAGACGGCGTGGATTACACTGAGGCATTTATAAGAGGGGCCAGGGAGGTCCTGAGGCTTGCGCGGCTCTATGGAATTGAGCAGGCCGTGCTGAAAGACGGAAGCCCCTCCTGCGGGGTCACGTATGTTTATTCCGGGGGCTCAAGGTGCGATGGCAGGGGTGTGTGCGCCGAGCTCCTTGCAAAAAACGGCATAAAGGTAATGACGGTTGATTCCCTATGTTGATTCCCTATAAAGACGACAACCCCACTGCGACATTCCCATATTTCACGATAGCCTTTATCGCCCTGAACACCCTTGTGTTTTTCTGGCAGGTGGTCGCTCCGGGCGGTTTCAGGGAGGGGGTGTTCTCCTACGGGGCCGTGCCTATAGCGATCCTGAATTTCGAGAGCCAGCAGCCCGTGCACCCGGTCGTGACGATATTTACCGCTATGTTCATGCACGGCGGGCTACTTCACCTTGCGGGCAATATGCTTTACCTCTGGATATTCGGCAATAACATAGAGGACATGCTGGGCCACTTCAGGTTTGTGGGGTTCTATTTCCTCGGGGGTGTTGTGGCCGCATATGCGCATGCCCTGTCCTCGCCCGGCTCAATAATCCCCATGGTGGGCGCAAGCGGCGCTGTTGCGGCCATACTCGGGGCGTACCTCTTGCTTTTTCCACGCGCATCAGTGCGCACAATAATATTTCTGGGCTTCTTTGTGCAGGTTGACAGACTACCGGCCTTGATAGTTATAGGATTTTGGGCTATTATACAACTCGTCAATGGAATAATAGAAAAGGACGTAATGGCTGGCGGAGGCATCGCGTGGTTCGCCCACATCGGCGGATTTTTATTCGGCGTGCTTGTGGTTAAGGCGATTATGCCAAAAAGGAAAAGGCAGAT
>DAOUWH010000004.1 GCA_030667205.1 Nitrospirota bacterium | reverse complement strand
GATTCAGAGGAAGTTCAAGGTCGGCTACAACAGGGCCGCGAGCATCATGGAGCTTCTTGAGGAGGACGGACGGGTCGGCCCCCCCAGGGGCGCGGGCAAGCCCAGGGACTTCCTCGGCTGAGACGGCCCGGCAATTCCCCCCGCAGTTTTCTTTTTTATCCCGGATATCTTATAATATTTACTTATAGTTATTAATGTTTTCGTGACGTGTCTGTATGGAATAAACGAAGCAGGGAGGCAGTTATGGGCAAGAGGAATTATTACTTTACATCAGAGTCGGTGACCGAGGGGCACCCGGACAAGATAGCCGACCAGATATCCGATGCCATTCTGGATGCGATCCTGAAGAAGGACGTTAATGCGAGGGTTGCCTGCGAGACGCTCCTTACGACAGGTCTCGCTTTCGTGGCGGGCGAGATAACCACGGCAAGTTATGTGGAGATACCGGATATAGTAAGGAGCGTAATCAAGGACATAGGCTATACAAGGGCCAAGTACGGCTTCGATTACGAGACCTGCGCGGTGATCACGTCCATTCACGAGCAGTCCAGGGACATAGCACAGGGGGTCGATACCGGCGGGGCGGGAGACCAGGGCCTTATGTTCGGCTATGCCTGCAACGAGACGCCAGAGCTGATGCCGATGCCCATAATGCTTGCCCACAAGCTTGCGATGAAGCTTACCGAAGCCAGAAAGAAGGACATCCTGGGCTACCTCAGGCCCGACGGCAAGACCCAGGTTACCATCGAGTACGAGGCCGGGAAACCCAAGAGGATAGATACAGTCGTGGTTTCCTCCCAGCACAGCCCCGATATAAAGATGAAGGACATGAGGGAGGACATAATCGAGAAGGTAATAAAGCCCGTATTGCCTCCCGAACTTATTGACGAGGAAAACATTACCTACCACATAAACCCCACCGGCAGGTTCGTCGTCGGCGGCCCGATGGGCGACACCGGGCTTACCGGCAGAAAGATCATAGTGGACAGCTACGGCGGCGTGGGAAGCCACGGCGGCGGCTGTTTCTCGGGCAAGGACCCCTCGAAAGTGGACCGTTCCGGGGCATACATGGCGAGGTACATCGCAAAGAACGTCGTTGCCGCCGGGCTGGCCGACAGGGTCGAGATCCAGCTCGCCTACGCGATAGGCGTGCCCGATCCGGTCTCCATCCTCGTTGACAGCTTCGGCACAAACAATATAGACCAGGACAAGATAGGCGACATCATCAGGGAAAACTTCATTCTTACCCCAAAGGGGATGACCGAGCACCTTGACCTCAAGAGGCCCATATACCAGAAGACCGCCGCTTACGGCCACTTCGGCCGTAGCGAGCCGGAATTTACGTGGGAGAAGACCGACAAGACCGACACGCTCAGGAAGCAGGCAGGGATCTGACCGGAAACTCTAAAAAGGAAAGGAATACATTTAGATGGCAAAGCATGACGTAAAGGACCTCAAGCTCGCAAAGAAAGGCATACTCAGGATAGAGTGGGCGGCCATGGACATGCCTGTTCTTGAGGGGATTAAGAAGAGGTTCAAAAAAGAAAAGCCGCTCAAGGGAACAAGGATAGCGGCGTGCCTTCACGTGACCAGCGAGACGGCAAATCTCATGGAGACGCTGAAGCTCGGAGGGGCCGACGCCGTGCTCTGCGCGTCAAACCCCCTTAGCACACAGGACGATGTGGCGGCTGCCTGCGTTAAGTATTTCAAGGTACCCACCTTTTCGATAAAGGGCGAGGACAACAAGACATATTACAGGCATATAATGAGCGCCATCGCCCACAAGCCCCAGATGACCATGGACGACGGGGCCGACCTCGTATCAATCCTCCATACGGAAAAGAAAAACCTTTTAAAGGGCGTAATCGGAGGGACCGAGGAGACGACCACGGGTGTGATACGCCTCAGGGCGATGGCCGCGGACGGCGTTTTAAAATATCCCATCGTCGCGGTAAACGACGCCCACACGAAATATCTCTTCGACAACCGCTACGGTACCGGCCAGTCGACGATTGACGGCATACTCAGGGCCACGAACCGCCTCATCGCGGGTTCCGTCTTTGTAGTGTGCGGATACGGCTGGTGCGGACGCGGCCTTGCCTGGAAGGCAAAAGGCATGGGCGCGAAGGTCATCGTCACGGAGGTCGATCCGCTGAGGGCGCTTGAGGCGACCATGGACGGCTTCGACGTCATGCCCGTAAGGGAGGCCTCCAGGGTTGGCGACATATTCGTCACCGTGACCGGCGATATCAACGTTATATCAAAGTCCTGCTTTACGAAGATGAAGGACGGCGCGATCGTGGCCAACTCGGGCCACTTCAACGCCGAGATCGACCTGCCCGCCCTGAAGAAGCTGACGAAGAAAAAGAGGTTCATCAGGGACTTCGTACAGGAACATACCCTCCGCAACGGCAGAAGTATATACATCCTTGGCGAGGGCAGGCTCATAAACCTGGCCAGCGCCGAGGGCCATCCCTCTCAGGTAATGGACATGAGCTTTGCCAACCAGGCCCTCTGCGCCGAGTATATGGTAAAGAATGCCAGGAAACTCGGCCCGAAGGTTTACGGTGTCCCGCCGGCGATTGACCAGAAGATCGCGAAGCTGAAGCTCAAGGCCATGGGCATCAAGATCGATACCCTGACCCCGGAGCAGAAAAAGTACCTTTCAAGCTGGGAGATGGGGACTTAAGAATAAAAGTCGAAGAGGTTTTGTGTTTCCTGAGAACGAGACATTGAGACAAGTCCTTGACAGCGTCCATGACGGCATTTACATGGTGGACCGCCACAGGAAGATTACGTACTGGAACAAGGGGGCCGAGAGGCTCACCGGTTTCATGAGTTCCGAGGCGGTCGGCACCACATGTTCCGAGCTGCTCATGCATATAGACAGAAGCGGGCGGAGCCTGTGCAACGAGATGTGCTTTACCGTGGAGACGATGGCGGACGAGCGGCCCCGCGAAATGATGCTCTATGTCCTCCACAAGGAAGGCTACAGGCTGCCGGTCGCGACCCGCGTCATACCCAGCCGGGACGCCGAGGGAAAGGTCGATGGCGCCGCGGTGATATTCGGCGACGTCACTTCGAGGTTCGTACAGGTAAAGAGACTCGAGGAGCTCCAGAAGATTATCAGGCGCGACCCCACGGGCGAGCTTGAGAGCAAGAGGGAAATAGAGATAAGCCTTCATGTGAGGTTCGACGAGATGCAGCGCTACAACTGGCCCTTCGGAGTGCTCTTCTTTGATGTTGACCGCATGGCGGAGATTAACGAACAGTATGGCGTTTACAAGGGCAACAGGGTCCTAAGGATGGTGGCCATGACTCTCCTTGGCGGCATCAGGTCAACGGACGTCGTCGGCCGCTGGAGCGGGAACGAGCTTATCACGATAGTAGGCGACGTCAACGAGCACCAGCTATATGCCGTTGCGGAGAGGGCCCGCGTGCTCGTTGAAAAATCCATGCTAAAGGACGAGCAAGGAGAGCTACGCACTACGCTCTCGATAGGGGCGACACTCGCAAAACCCAAGGACACCGTCTATACGCTGCTGAAGAGGGCGGAGGACCTCATGCACAGGAGCGCCAGGGACGGCTTCAATCGCGTCACGATAGACGCCGACGTATAACCCGCCCGTTAGAGCCTGAGCCCCGCTTCCCTGTCGAATACGTGGATTTTCTCCCCTGAGAATTTTAAAAAAACCTTATCCCCAGGCTTGAGGTGCTCCTCGGGGGCGGCCTTTACCCTGAGGGCGGCATTGCCCCACCTGAGGTTCACCCATGTCACGGGGCCTTCGACCTCTGTTAAGTCCACGAGGGCCTCGACCGGCGTCGTCTCTTTTTTCGAGGCAATAATGTCCTCCGGCCTGATGCCCGCCGTTACATAATCGCTCTCGGGTGATCTTTCGACCACAGGATTGAACTCGACGCCGTTGATTTCCAATTTAAGAGGGTCTTTGCCCCGCACCTGTGCGTCGATGAAGTTCATCGATGGGCTTCCTATAAAACCTGCCACGAAGATGTTTCCGGGCCGCGCGTAGACCTCGTGTGGGGCGGCGCACTGCTGTACCTCGCCTTCCTTGAGCACGGCAATCCTCTCTGAAAGGCCCATGGCCTCGGCCTGGTCGTGCGTGACGTAGACGGTCGTTATCTTAAGCTGTCTGTGGAGCCTTTTAAGCTCTGCCCTCATCTCGACCCTGAGGCGGGCGTCGAGGTTCGAAAGCGGCTCGTCCATAAGGAACACTTCAGGCTTTCTTATTACCGCTCTTCCGAGGGCCACCCTCTGGCGCTGCCCGCCCGAAAGCTCCTTTGGGCGTCTCCCAAGCAGCGCCTCAAGCCCCAGGAGGGCGGCGACTCGCACGACCTCGGCCTCTATAAGGTCCTTTGGCTGCTTTTTCATCTTAAGCGGGAAGGCGAGGTTTTCCGCCACGCTCATGTGCGGGTACAGGGCATAGCTCTGAAAGACCATTGCCACGTCGCGCTCCCTGGGGGTCAGCTCGTTTACGGGTGCGTCGTCAAAATAAATCGTGCCGCCCGTTACGGGCTCGAGCCCCGCTATCATGTTCAGTATGGTGGATTTGCCGCAGCCGCTCGGGCCGACGAACGTGAAGAACTCTCCGTCATCCACGGTGAGGTCTAGAGACTTGATTACTCCGAGGTTCTTAAAATTTTTAAAAACTTTTTCAAACCTGATGGATGCCACTTTATCCCTTGACCGCCCCTGCCGTAAGGCCCTCGATAATCCTTCTCTGGAAGGCGAACACCAGGAGTATCAGCGGGCTGATGACCACAATGGAGGCCGCCGCGATGTCGCCCCAGGGCACTTCGTGGAGGCCGGGGAACATGGCTATGGCAACGGGTATTGTCCTTGAGGCGGTCGTGGAGGTAAATGTGAGGGCGAATAAAAACTCGTTCCACGAAAAAATGAACACAAGAAGGGCGGTCGTGAATATGCCCGGCGCGGCAAGCGGGAGCATCACCCTGAAAAAACTCTGAAGCGGCGTGCAGCCGTCGACCTTCGATGCAAGGTATATCTCGTCCGGGATGCTCCGGAAGAAATTCGTAAGCACCCATATCGAAAACGGCAGGGAGAACGTCGTATAGGTGACGATGAGCGCCCACCAAGTGTCCCTGAGTCCCAGGGCGCGTATTATCAGGTAAAGCGGGCTTACCGTGGCTATCGGCGGGAACATGGACACCGAAAGCACAAAGCCCAGTATCAGGGAGGTGTATCTGACCCTGAGCTTCGCAAGGCCGAAGGCGGCAAAGGAGCCCAGGAGGAGGGCAAGCACCGTAGTGGCGCCGGCCACCACTGTGCTGTTTAAAATGACTTTAAGGAACGGATGCCTCGTGAATATGCTTATGTAGTGGCTAAGGGTAGGGTGTTCCGGGAGCACCGGAGGGAGACTCGTAAGTTCCGGGTCGGGCTTTACGGATGTCACCGCCTGCCAGAGCACCGGCCCGGTGCAATATAAAGCGACAAGCAGAAGCACTGCCGGAAACGCAAGCTTCCGCATCATCTCTTTTTCTTTCTCCTTGCGAGTCTTTTTGCCCTGTTAAAACCTTTAATAAGGGTGCCTGTCACGCTCCCTTCCCTCGGCTTTACCGTGGAGGAGCGAATGGCTTCCATGGTCATGCCCTTCTGGACCGTGATAGAGGTCGATTTCGTCACCGCCAGCACCTGCGAGGGATAGACGCTCCGGTGGCCGGTCATCAGGAAGCTTATGATGCAGGCCAGCGCGGCGTATGGAGCCACCTTGGGGCCGAACATCTCCGCCGCCATGATGCTTGCCGATATCGGGGTGTTGGCCGCGCCCGCAAGGAGCGCTACCATGCCGATTGCGGCGAACACTTCGAGGTTGCCGCCTATGAGGTTGGCAAAAAAACTTCCCGAGGTGGCCCCGATGAAAAATATCGGGGTCACTATGCCTCCGCTACCGCCGAAGCTCAGGGTCGTGGAGGTAAAGATCATTTTCATGATGAAATCGTAGCCATGCACATCGCCGCCCCCGAGCGCGGTCTCGATGGTCTCCACACCAAGCCCCAGATACCGCGTGCCGAAGATGAGGGCAAGGACCACCAGAGGCACGCCGCCCACAAGCCCTTTTAAGGGTTTCCAGATTTTCATGCCTCTGCTTATAATTTCGGTTTTTTTCATTATCTCGATGAGGAGGAACGAGCACAGGCCGAAGAACACCCCCGCGAGGCTGACCTGGAGGAAGAAGGTGCCCGTAAACTCGGGCATTATGTCGATCTGGTGGTAGAATTAAGTAACGCCCAGGGCCGATGATATCTGGTAGCCCACTATCCCCGCGACGAAAGAGGGCAAGAGCACGTCATAGAGGATCGCCCCTACAAAAAGCACCTCCACGCCGAACATCGCCCCTGCTATCGGCGTGCCGAAGACGGTGGCGAACCCCGCGCTTATCCCGCATATAACGAGCTTCTTGCGGTCGCCGTCGTCGAAGTTCAGGAGGCGGGCGATGGTGGAGGCAAGCCCGGCCCCGATCTGGGCGCAAGGGCCTTCCTTGCCCGCCGAGCCCCCCAGGGCAATCGTGATAACGGTAGCCACAAGCTTGATGGGCACCACCGCGGGGTTTATCTTTGCGTTGCGCGTGTGCACCGCGTCGATGATCTTCTCCGTGCCGTGTCCCTCGGCCTCGGGCGCGAGATACTTCACGATGAGGGAGCTTAAAAACATCGCCACGGGCAATAGGAGGAAATAAAGGCTGAAACCGCCTGCGTACTCGGAGGCAAAGGCGAGGCTTTTAAGGAAAATAGTGGTCGAAATACCCACCACGGCTCCGGTGACGCTTGCGAGGAAGAACCACTTCGCCACGCTTATAAAGAGGACCGACTCCTCAATCACCCTTCTTCTCATCGCATTCCCCTGCTTAGCAGCCTGATGTAAAACACGCTTATGGCCCCGACTAAAAGAAAAACCATCACCGAGATGGCCGAGCCGTAGCCGAACTGGAGCGTCTGAAACAGCACCTTGTAGGCATATATCGAGAGCGTCTCGGTGCTCTGCGCCGGGCCTCCGCCGGTAAGCACGTATATTGCGTCGAAGACCCTGAAGGCATCGAGGGTCCTGAATATCAGCACCACCAGTATAACGGGCTTAAGGAGCGGGAGGGTGATGTTCTTAAACACCGCCCATGGCCCCGCGCCGTCCACGCGCGCGGCCTGGTAAAGTTCTCCGGGTATGGTCTGAAGCCCTGCCATCAGTATTATTGCTACAAAGGGCGTGGTCTTCCAGACGTCCATGAACACGGCGGCGTTCATCGCCCAGAAGGTGCTGCCGAGCCAGTTGACCTTCGTGCCCAGGAGATAGTTTAAGATGCCGAAGTCCGTGTTGTAGAGCCACTCCCACATGCGTGCCGAGACCACGGTGGGCACGGCCCATGGGATGAGCACCACCGCCCTCATCAGGCCTTTGAGCTTAAAAGCTCTGTTCATCAGGAGCGCGATGCCGAGGCCGAGCGCAAGCTCGAGCGATACCGAGGTGGCGGTGAAGTAGGCGGTATTTTTCAGGGCGTTCCAGAACCTTGCGTCTCCTGCGAGGGCTATGTAGTTCTCAACGCCGAGGAATTTTTCGATCCCGAAGGTCAGGTGTTTTCGATGGAGGCTCAGCCACAGGACGTAGAACACCGGATACACGGTGACAAGGCACATAAGCAGGAGGGATGGTGCTACGAACCTTGCCGACGCCTCTTTCCTCATATCCTCAGTCCCAGCCTCTTGGTTTGTGCTTGCACATAACAGAATTACTTATTATACCTGATGTACCTGTGGTGCCACTGGCACAAACTCGAAATCAGGCGGTGCGGAAGTTTGCTTCACGTGTTAGAAGGAATGGCAGCCAGGCCCTCTGGGAAATAGATTACTCCGCGGTCTCCATTATGCGCTTGAGTTCTTTCTGGGCATCTCTAAGGGCCTCCTCGGGCGTCTTCATGCCGGATATCGCGGCGCTGAACTCCGGTTGCATGGCCTGTGTCATCATCATGTAATAAGGCGAGACCGGGCGGGGCCTTGCGTGCATGAAGACGTCGTAGAGGCCCGCGATGAAGGGCTGCTCTGCCCTTAACTCTCTGTCTTCGTATAAAGACTTCCTGGTGGGTTTGTAACCGATGGTGAGGGCCAGGGTCTTCTGGGCCGAAGGGGACGTAAGAAATCTTACCAGTCTCTCTGCGGCCTCGGGGTTTCTGGAGTAACGGTTTATGCCGAGTTGCCAGCCCCCCAGGGTTGCGGCATGCTCGCCGCCCTCAAACGCCGGAAGCACCGAGACCCCTACTTTTCCTTTTATGGCTGAGCCTTCCTTTTCAAAGATGTTCCACGCATAGGGCCAGTTCCGGAGGAACACGGCGTTGCCGTTTCCGAAGATGTGTCTTGTGGGCTCCTCGATGGCGGTGGTGACGAGCTCGGGCGTTACCTTGTGCCTGACGATGAGGTCGCGCATGAAGCCCAGGGCCTCGATGTTTTCGGGGCTTGCGAGCACTGGCCGTCCCTCCCTGAGGACGTTGCCCCGGTTGCTCCACATGTACTCAAGCACGTTGCAGACGAGCCCCTCGTACTGTTTGCCCTGCCAGATGAAGCCGTAGGTATCCGGCTCCTTGGCGGTTATCGCCTTTGATATGCTGATAAGCTCTGCCCAGGTGCGGGGGGGCTCGAAGCCGTGTTTTTCGAGCAGGTCCTTGCGGTAGTAAAGGAGCCCGGCGTCAATGTACCACGGCACGGCCCAGAGTTTTTCCCGGTATGTGACGGCCTGCATCGGGCCCGGGAAGAACTCCTCTCTTTGAGGCTCCGGCACGAGATGGCTCAGGTCGCGGAGCCACCCGGCGCGCGCGAACTCCGGCACCCATATCACGTCCATGCTCAGGACGTCGAACT
Source organism: Nitrospirota bacterium (assembly GCA_030667205.1). Taxonomy (GTDB): domain Bacteria; phylum Nitrospirota; class Thermodesulfovibrionia; order Thermodesulfovibrionales; family JdFR-86; genus DAOUWH01. Next base: position 6,675 of record DAOUWH010000004.1, on the reverse strand, counting down.
CCGGGCCCTTGCCTTCGAGGTTAATCACGTAGAACTGGTGCTGCTCGTCCGTGGAGGCCGGAAGGGCCTCGTCCCTTAAGTCGATGTCCGGGTTCTGGCGCTCGAACTCATCAAGCAGCTCCTGAAACAGCGCCGGGTCCCCGGCTATCTTTCCGTGCTTGAACACGACCGTGGTCTTCTCTGGAGCGGGTGTCTCCGTCTTTTTACAACTGTATGCCGAAACGAGGATACATAACAATAAAAAAAACGCTCTTTTCATCACGCCTCCTTCTGTAAGAGTGCCACGGGGAAGTTTTTAAGCACATCGGCGACCCTGATGACCGGTATCCCGTCTTGCTCCACTGGCATGACTGTCTCGTCCGTAAAGATGTTCCTGTAAGCCGGGGCCGCTCTTTCGGTGGGAATATGTATTGATGTGTCTTCCCAGAGCTCCCCGATCGGGGCTTCGTCCGCGCCCGCAAGGCCCGCAAGCAGCCGGGGCACGACCGTTATCGCGGCTTCCCCGTCATTAAATTGCCCGGAGGCGATGATACGTTCTGAGTGTCTGCCCGAGGTGTGAAGCGGCACGTACTCGCCGCCGGAGTATAGTTCACTGTTTTGCCGCCTGAAGCCCAAGGCCTTGTATATGAGGTATAACTTGATCCTGCCGTCGGACTTCGTATCTAAAAGCTCTCTTGCGAACGACGCCCTCTCCTTGGTGGACTCAAGCGTTCTGAGTCCCTCAAGCATGGTTATTCTTAAGGCGTAGTCCACGGGCATGCGGTTGTCGGGGTCGACGAGCGTAAGCGCCCATAGCTCGGTGCCCTGATACATGTCCGGCACTCCCGGCGACGTTATCTTAAGGAGCGTCTGCGAAAGAGAGTTGAACATCCCGTAGTGCGCGACCTTTTCTTTGAAAGGTTTAAAATCGGTCAGGAACCGGCTTGAGTTGAGAATTTTTTTCGTGAAATTTACAACCGCGTCCTCGTAATCGCTGTTGGGGTTGAGCCAGCTTGAGTTCGTCTTGGCCTCTCTTACTGCCTTGACCATGTAGTTCTGGATCCTCTCGACAAACTCCCCGAACTCCGCCTCATCCATCTCGCCTATGGGCCATGCGCCGATGAGGCTCTGGTAGAGGAGGTATTCCTCGTTGCGGTCGGGGACGAGCCGGCCTTCTATTTTGCCTTTGAACTTCCTGTTTATCCTGGCCCATCTGATGATGGCCTCTCTCCAGTGGGCCGGCAACTCCGAAAGGACGTTTATCCTTGCCCTTACGTCCCCGCTCCTTTTGGAGTCGTGCGTGGAGGTCGCTATAAGTGTGTGGGGCCAGTGCTTTTGCCTTTCTATGTTCTGGCCCTGGAAGGCCTCCACGGTCATGCCCAGCCTCTCGGGGTTTCCGCCCACCTCGTTAAGCGAGGCGAGGCGGTTGTAGGTATAAAATACGGTGTCCTCGACCCCTTTTGCCATTACAGGGCCGGTGAGCTGCTGGAACTTCATCGTGAAGTCAAGGCACTCGCCCCTGAGGTCCTCGTCGTCCCTCTGGCGGGGGTACTCAAGGAGGAGCACGTCCCTTATGAAATCAAAGACCAGGGGGCTGATTTCGAGGCTCCTGCGCCTTGCCTTTGATACCGCGGCCTCGATGTAGCGGCGGTCGTTGTCGCTTATGCCGGAGGCCGATATGTATGTCCTGTAGACCGGGAAGAAGGCAATTACCTCGACAATGGCGTCGATGAGGTTGTTCAGTGTGAAGTCCCTGTAGTGGCGGTCGCGCTCTGAGATGCGGTTGAGGCGGTGCCCGAGCACGTTTATCTCGCTTGACATGGAGGTCTCCATGATGAGCTTTTTCTTCGCATAGGAGAGTTCCGGATACCTCACGGTCTGCTTTGTAAACCCCGTATAGATTTTGTCGATGGCCTTTGCGTTGGACGGGTCGATGAATACGCCGTTTACGGAGTTCATGAACCCGTAGCCCGTGGTGCCGAATATGGGCCACTCCGGCGAGAGCCTCTCGCTCTCCATGAGTATCTTCTCGCCGACGATGTACAGAGGCCGTCGTAAAGGTCCCTTGGGAGAGGCCGAGAGCGCTTCCCTGTATATCTCCCTGTATTTCTCGCCGCCTTCGCTATCGTCGAGCTTCCCGAGGCACATGGCGATAAAGCACCCCTCCTGGAGCCGCCTGAAATACTCGGTTGGGTTATGCAGGCCGTCGGGATGGTCTACCCTGAGCCCCGTGACCCGGCCTTCCCGGACCAGGCTGAGTATAAGCCTGTGGGCCTCGTTGAAAACCCTTTCCTCTTCCATCCTTATTGCGCCGAGGTCGTTTATGTCGAAGAACCTGCGATAGTTTATCTCCTCGGTGGCCACGCGCCAGAACGAAAGCCTGTATGCCTGCGCCGAAAGTAGTTTGTCCATGAGGTCGAAGCTTTCGGGCTTGCCCGGCGTGCCATTGAAGATACTGATGTTTTCGTCGAGGAAGGCCCTTAGCTCCGAAGACCTCTCATAAAGGGCCTTCAATCTATTTTTAGAGTTTTCATTCTCGCTGAGTCGGTCTTTTATCCTGTCCTGGTCTTGCTCGGTGCGCGGTGGAAGGTTTTTTAGGGCGGTTACAATGCTCAGGAATTTCTGGTAGTCCGGGTCTTCAAGGCTGAGGGTTTCCCGTAAGGCGTCCTGGCGGTGGGTCAGCACCATGTCAAAGGTGGAAGGGTCAAGCGGAAGGCGGTGCTCCCAGTAGCGGATGAAGAATGAGCCCTCTTCGAACGACAGCCTGAGTTCCCGGTTTTCAAGAACATAGCCATACTGGCCGCCCAGGATTGGCAGGATTACCTTGTCTTCGAGTTCTTCCTTGAGGGGTTTCCAGTCTATATCGAAAAAGGACGCGTAGGGCGAGCACTGGCCGTTTTCAAGGACGTCCGTCCACCAGGGGTTCTCGCTGCCGGCGATGCTCATGTGGTTGGGCACTATATCCGTTATCAGGCCCATCCTGCGGTCCCTGAGCGCGGCGGTCATCGCTTCGTAGTCCTCGGGTGTGCCGGCATCGGGGTTTAAGCTGTTGTGGTCAGTGACGTCGTAGCCGTGGGTGCTTCCGGGCTGGGCCCTGAAGTAGGGCGAGGCGTAGATGTCCGTTATGCCCAGGGCGTCGAGGTAGGGGATGATATCGCACGCATCGGAGAAAGTGAAATCCCGGTTGAACTGGAGCCGGTATGTGGAGACCGGAATTCTGAGCGGAAGCCCTGATGCGACTTCTTCGAATACCGCCCTGATTCGGTTTTCCTCTTGCATGTGGCGCCGCTATCCCTCCGAGAGGACGGACTCTATGTTGAAGTTCAGTTTCTCGCCCAGGGACTTGAACCTCTCGACCCAGAGGGAGGCGTCCCTGTCCTTCGGGACCCTCTGTGCGAAATCGGGATAAACGGTCTTCGCCATCGAATAGTAGAGGTTCTGGACCATCCAGAAGTTATGCCTGAGGGGCAGTGTGAGGGCGGTCTCGATAGTCTTTCCCACTTCTTCGAGCGTTTCGATGTCCGACGGGTTTTCGGAAAACTTCTGCATCCTCTCATCAAGCGAGTTTTTCAGGGAGAATTCAAGGTCGGCCTTGTTCAGCGACACCTTCCAGTGTTTGGCATCCCGGAGTATATCCCCGATGGTATCGCTGTCGAACTCCGCCTGAATCTGCCTTTTCAGGTCGAGGTTCAGGATGAACTCCGCGGCGGTATAGAAGCTTCTGGGAATGGGGATGCCGGTCTCCTTGAGAAAGCCCATGAGGATGCGGTTGTCTTCGTACATCCTGCGGTAAGACGCCTCAAAACTCTCCATCGTATCCTTCAGGAGTGTTTCGAGTACCATGCGCTGCTCGTCCCTGAACAGGTCCTTCAGCGAGTAGCTGTATGTGCCGAAGTGCGTATCCAGCAGCCTTACCACATCGGCAAAGGCCCCGCTTTCGAACGCACTTTTTATCTCGCCGGTCATTTCCTGATAGGCCTTGTTCCCCACGAACCTTCTGACGCCGCAGTTGAAGTCGTGGTTTCCGAGATGAATCACGCTAAAGCTGAGCTTGCCGCTTTCGCCCGTAATCTCTGAAGTGATAAGGCTGCGTCCCGTGACGAGTTCGGACTTCCCAGCCTGCACTCTACGGTAGTCCTGGCGCTTTACCCTGTAGCAGTAAATATGGGTCTCATCGGAGTAGTCCTCAAAGAGCGAGCTTATCGCATAGTGGGCGGCCACTTTCCGGAGGTCAAGCGCATAGGGCTTGACGAATTGCTCGTAGATCTGCGAGCCGTTGCCGTATTCGGGCACGTTGCTCTGTGCGGCCTTAAGCGAGGCGGTGAAGCCGGGTTCGAGTTTTGAGCCGAGCACCTCTTTGGCAAGCTGAATGGCCCGTCCGGCGTACTGGAGCACCTGCACCGTCTCGATGCCGGATATGTCGTCGAAGAACCATCCGCAACTTGTGTACATGAGCATCGCGTGTCTCTGAAGCTCAAGGAGTTTTAATGTCGAGACCTTCTGGGTAAGGTTGAACTCTCTCCTGGCGTGCTTGTGGAAGAACCCCGTAAGGTTTTCGTCCGAGCGGTCCAGTATGACGCCGATGTAATCGTCCCTGGCGGCCCAGGGGTCTTTTAGGTACTTTAATGCCGCCTGCTCATATCCCGAGGCAAGCTCGTCGCTGAGCGCATCAAGCGCCTCTCTGAGGGGTGCGCGCCACTGCTGCTGCCACTTGGGGTTGGCGCCCGAGGAGCAGCCGCAGTCGCTACGCCACCTCTCTACGCCGTGCGAGCAGCTCCACGAGGTATTCTCGTATATTTCCACTTCGTGCTTTGGAGGGTTGGCCTCGAGGAATTCACCGTAGTTGGTTATGCGCGCAAGGCCGTTTGATTCGATGTAGTCAAGCGTGTATGAGAGGGCCATGTCTCCGAACCTGTGGTGGTGGCCGTAGGACTCGCCGTCGGTGGCCATGTGCATGAGCTGGGTGCCACCGTTTTCATCTGAAAAACCTCCAAGGAGCCGTTGCGCGAATTGCTCGCCGCTGTCAAGGAGCCCCTCGAAGGCCACTGCCCTCGAGATGGGCCCGTCATAAACGAACAGGGTTATCTTCCTGCCCGATGGCAGGTTGCATGTGTAGGGGACTTTAGGGTCTATCTTCGCGCCGGAGACGTCTTCCCATTCCCTTGCGCCTTTCTTGCGGATCCTATGCGCCTGGTGGGGTGCAAGCACCGTGAAGCTTATGCCCAGAGAGGCAAGGATATCCAGCGTGGCAAGGTCGACGGCCGTTTCCGGAAGCCACATGCCTTCGGGGTCGCGGCCAAAGCGGTGTTTGAAGTCCCCGATACCCCACAGTATCTGCGTTTTCTTGTCCCTTTCGGAGGCGAGGGGCATTATCATGTGGTTGTAAGCCTGCGCCATGGCGGCGCCGTGGCCCGAACGCCACTTCAGGCTGAGCTTGTCGGCCTCGATGATGGCGTTATAGGTAGCGGGAGAATTCTTCTGGAGCCACTGAAGGAGCGTGGGCCCCATGTCGAAGCTTATCTTTGCGTAGTTGCTTACGATGTCGGTGATGCGCATCTCCTCATCGAGAATTCTTGAGGCCGTGTTGTTTGAGTAGCACTCCGCGGTTATCCGCTGGTTCCAGTCGTGGTAGGGATATGCGCTGTCCTGTATCTCGACCTCTTCGAGCCAGGGGTTTTCCCTCGGCGGCTGATAAAAGTGTCCGTGAATGCACAGGAAACGCTTCATATGCTATTCCGCCTTATAAAGGTTGAAGCAATAAGGGTTTAGATGGATTTCGCTGTCTATCATACCAGAAAAATCAGCATTCCCGCCAGAGTTTTCACCGGACGACGAATCCAGAATCTTTTGCCATTCTCCTTGTACGGTGGTTTTTATAGTAACAGGGGAGTCGTTGAAGCTCGCGGCAAAGAACATCTGCTCATCATCGTGCTGGCTTAGAACGACGATAACCTTCTGTTCGGGATGTTCCGTGACCTCGATGCGTTCCCTGTCAGCCGCATGGATGGCGGGGTGATGTTTTCTTATGCTTATGAGTGTTTTGTAGAATTCGAAAAGCTCTCCGTGCTGTCCGCTTCGCCGGAGTTCCGGGTTGATTTTCGAGTGGTTGAAGGTCTCTTCGGACTGCGGGTCGGGCACCTCGCCCTGCCAGCGGAATTCCTGTAAAAAATCCTTCCGCCTGCCTTCCCTTATGGACTCGGCGAGGGCGGGGTCTGAGTGGCTTGTGAAGTACTGAAAAGGCGCTGTCTCGCCGTATTCCTCGCCCATGAACAGAAGCGGCAGATACGGCGAAAGCACCACCATCGCCGCGGCAAGCTTCAACTTATCCACCGGAAGGCTGCTTGCCAGTCTGTCCCCAAGCATCCGGTTTCCTACCTGGTCGTGGTTCTGGGAGCACACCACAAACTGGTTTACAGGCCTCGTGGCAGTGGAGGAGCCATGCCTTTGTCCCCTGAACTTCGAGTGCTCTCCGGAGTATACGAAACCCTCCCTGAGGGCCTTGCCCATGTGCCCAAGGCTGCCGAAGTCCACGTAGTAGCCCGCGGACTCGCCCGTAAGGAGCGTGTGGAGGGCGTGGTGGAAGTCGTCGTTCCACTGGGCGTCGAGCCCGTAGCCGCCAAGCTCCGGAGGGTTTATCACGCGGACGTCGTTAAGGTCGCTCTCGGCGATAAGGTATGCAGGCCTGTCCTTAATGCG
>DAOUWH010000187.1 GCA_030667205.1 Nitrospirota bacterium | reverse complement strand
TGGGGTACGATAAAGGCCCCCTCTATGAAGCCCGTCTCGCAGACGTCGGCAATGCGTCCGTCTCTGATCACGCTTGTGTCCAGGAGCTTCTTGGACGCCTCCCCGCCTTCCTGTCTCTTGACGGTGCCGAATATGGACTGCGCGGTGAGGGTGCGTCCCTTTTTCATGCCGAGGAAAAGCCCCCCGTAGCCCAGTACCGCCCCGAGCACAGGGGCGTAGATGCTTGGCTCGGGGAACATGCCCCTGAACGGCACCAGAAGGAGCCTTGCGGCAATAAGTCCCAGCGCAAGGCCCGCGACGCCGCCCGCTATCGAGCCCATGGGCACCTTACCGAGCGCAAGCTCGATTACGACTGCCACGGCCCCGACGGCAAGCCCGGCGAGTGCGCCCTCCGCCGGTGTGCCAAGGCCCTGTCCGATGAAATACCCTGAAACCGCAAAAACCAGTATTACTGCGAATCTGAACAGGTATAACATCTGATCACCTCCTTAATTAAACGGTAATAATATGGGTATAAAACTCTGATGATTAACCACCTGCCTGTACTGCGATGTAGGATTTCCTGCCGCCTCGGTTTAGGAACATCAGGACGGTCTCGTCGGGCCGAATTTGCGAGGCAATACGGTTGAAGGCCTTCACGTCCGTAATCCTGACCCTGTCTATTTCGTGGATTACGTCTCCCCGCTTAAGCCCCGCCTCCTCGGACGGAGAGCCCGCCTTTACTCCGACGACGACTACGCCTGTCTCGTCTCCCTCAAGGTTGAGCTGGCGCGCTATGTCGTTTGTCAGGGTAATCACGTTCAGCCCCGCGAACACATTGCTCCGGGCTTCGGAGGCGGGCTTGGCCTGGGGCCTTTCCTGTTCTCCGGGGCGCTCGCCCACGGGCACGATGACTCTCACTTTTTTCCTGTCCCTGAGGACCACTACGGTGACCTTCTCGCCGGGGCGGCTTTTTGCGACCATGTTCTTGAGCTCTGCGGGCCCCTGGACCTCTTTGTCGGCATATTTGATCACTATGTCGCCGCTACGGATGCCCGCGCGCTCGGCAGGGCTGTCCTCGAGGGCCTCGCCCACGAGAGCGCCCTTCATGGAGGTGTGCCCGAATTTCTTTCCTATCTCCGGCGTAAGCTCCTGGATGGTAACGCCAAGCCAGCCCCTTACGACCTTGCCCTCCTTGACGAGTTGCTCCATGATAAGGCGGGCCATGTTGCTGGGCACCGCGAAGCCTATGCCCTGGTAGCCCCCGCTACGCGAGAATATTGCCGTGTTGATGCCTATGAGGTTGCCGTTTGTGCTTACGAGCGGGCCGCCCGAGTTCCCGGGGTTTATCGCCGAGTCGGTCTGGATGAAGTCCTCGTAATCCGCGATGCCCACGTTAGCCCGGCCCAGGGCGCTTATGTTGCCCATCGTCACGGTATGGCTCAGGCCGAAGGGGTTTCCGATGGCAAGGACGAACTCGCCCACCTGCAGGCTGTCGGAATCGCCCCAGGGCACCATGGGAAGGTTATCCGCGGATATCTTGACCACCGCGATGTCGGTCTTTGGGTCCGCGCCGATGACCGTGCCCTTGAATACGCGCCTGTCAAAGAGCGTCACCTTGATCTTGTCGGCGTTTGAGACCACGTGGTAGTTTGTGATTATATAGCCGTCGCTTGAGACGATGATCCCGGAGCCCAGGTTCTGCTCCTTCCACTTTTTGTCGAGCTCGGAGTCGAAGGGGTTGAAGAAATCGTTAAAGAACTCGAAGAAAGGGTCGTCGGAAAACGAATTTTTCCGGGTCATCAGCTTGACCGTGGAGATGTTCACCACCGCGGGCGAGACGGTGTTGACGATGTAGGAAAACGACCTGCCCGTATCCGTAATCTCGCCCGTGACCCCGGGGGATATGACCTGGACGGGGAGCAGGCTTACCCCGGATTTTTCGGACAGAAAATAAAATGCAATCGCTCCCAGCACAAACCCCAGCAACAGGAGCGTAGTACCGATAAATGCCTTCGCTTTCATTATGATTTTTATTATAATCCCATTCCCTGTACTATGTAAAGTTAAAGTGGTGCTTTAGGATGCGGTCCTGCCCTGCCTTCCGGGTGCAAATTGAAAGGTAACACATGGAAAGACGGGGTGAAAACCGCAATTTTTAAAGTGCCTCTCCTGGCCTGATAATGGAGCCCCGGGCCTGTAACGGTCTTGAAGTAATCCTGCCGATTTATAATTATGGGCGTTTGTTTTATAATAACAGGTGTCCGCCGCAGTCATAATACCTGCACGTTATGCCTCGACCCGTTTCCCGGGCAAGGCACTGGCCCCACTGAAAGGCAAACCCATAATACAGCACGTGTACGAGAGGTCTTCGGGCTCGAGGCTCGCCTCGGAGATAATGGTCGCCACCGACAGCGAGGAAATTTTCAATGCGGTGTCCTCCTTCGGCGGCAGGGCGGTCATGACCTCATCAGAGCACGCCTCGGGCACCGACCGGGCGGCCGAGGTTGCCGCCTCGCTTGGTTATGATATAATTGTTAATGTTCAAGGTGACGAGCCGCTCATCAGAGCCGAAATGATTGACTCCGTAGTTGAGCTTCTCGAAGACGAAAGAGCATCCCTTGGCACACTGGCCAGGCAGACGGACGACCCCCTTGAGATACAAAACCCCAATGTCGTAAAGGTTGTCGTTGATGGAGAGGGCTTTGCCCTTTACTTCTCCAGAGCGCCGATCCCCTACCGCAAAAGGGAGGGCACAGTCCCCTCCTACCAGCACATCGGAATCTACAGCTACCGGCGCGAGGCCCTCATGAGGCTTGCCGGGGCGGAGCCCACCGGGCTTGAGAGCGCCGAGGGGCTCGAGCAGCTCAGGGCGCTTGAGCACGGCATGAGGATTAAGGTCGGAGTAACGGAGTACAAGAGCATCGGGGTGGACACCCCGGAGGACCTTGAGAAGGTGGAAAAATGGCTAAGTACATCTTCGTAACCGGGGGCGTTCTCTCCGCGCTCGGAAAGGGCATTGCGGCGGCGGCCACGGGCGCCCTGCTTGAGACAAAAGGCCTCAAGGTCACCATCCAGAAGCTCGACCCGTACATCAACGTCGACCCCGGCACCCTGAGCCCCTTTCAGCACGGCGAGGTCTTCGTCACGGACGACGGGGCCGAGACCGACCTGGACCTCGGCCACTACGAGAGGTTCACAAGCTCTAGGACCTCAAAGGCCAACAACTTCACCACGGGCAAGATATACCACAACGTCATCAGCAAGGAGCGGCGCGGCGACTACCTCGGCGACACGGTCCAGATAATCCCCCACATCACCGACGAGATAAAGGCCTCGATAAAAAGCGCGGTCGGAGACAACGACATCCTCATTGTCGAGATAGGCGGCACCGTTGGCGACATAGAGAGCCTGCCGTTTCTGGAGGCCATCAGGCAGATGCGCTACGACGCGGGCAGGGAAAACGTCCTGTACATGCACCTCACGCTCCTGCCCTACATAGCCACGGCCGGTGAGCTCAAGACAAAGCCCTCCCAGCACAGCGTCAGGGAGCTGCGCGCGATAGGTATCCAGCCCGACGTGCTCCTGTGCCGCACCGACAGGCTCATCCCGCCGGGAATGAAAAAGAAGATCGCCATGCACTGCAACCTCGACGAGGACGCCGTCATATCGGCCCTCGACGTACATAGCATCTACGAAGTGCCGCTTCAGCTCCATTCCGAGGGGCTCGAGGCCCTCATAAGCAAGGGGCTCAAGCTCGCCGACACCGAGCAGGACCTCGGCGTCTGGCAGGACATCGTAAAGAAGATAAAGGAGCCCAGACACGAGGTCAATATCTCCATAGT
>DAOUWH010000001.1 GCA_030667205.1 Nitrospirota bacterium | reverse complement strand
CTATGATTGTTTCATAGAGATGGATTCCGACTTCTCGCACGACCCTCTGGCGCTCCCCCGTTTTATCGAGGAGATAAAGGGCGGGTCAGACCTTGTCGTGGGCTCAAGGTACATAGGAGGGATGATAAGCGTGGTGGGCTGGGGCTTCAGTAGGCTCCTGCTTTCGAGAGCCGGGAATTTTTACGCCACCCGCCTCCTCGGCACCCGCCTTACGGACATGACCAGCGGCTTCAGGGCATTCAGCCGCAGGGCACTTGAGTCCATCTACCTCGACGCCGTGCGCTCCGAGGGCTATGCCTTCCAGATAGAGATGGCCTACCGGGTCTGGCGCATGGGCATGAGGGTCAGGGAAATCCCCATAGTGTTTACGGAAAGGACCCACGGGGCCTCCAAGATGTCAAAGAGCATCATCGGAGAGGCCATGTTCCTCCCCTGGCGGCTGAAGCTCGATGAGATTAAAAACCGCATTATGCAGTCCCTCGGTCTCAAAAAATATCCTTCCGGGGGAAGGACGAAAGAGAAGGATTAAACAGAAGGCGCTCTATGGCCGGCACTAAACATGGAATAAACAAAGACCTCTATGCAGTAATCATGGCAGGCGGAAAGGGCACCAGGTTCTGGCCCCTCTCGCGCGAGACGTTCCCAAAGCAGTTCCTCAAGATAGTGGGCGAAAGGACCCTCATCCAGGAGACGATCCATAGGCTCTACGGCGAGGTGAAGCCCTCAAACATCCTTATAGTCACGACGGCTGGCCAGAGCGACCTCGTCAAGTGGCAGCTTATGGAGGTTCTGGATGACGTCAAGTGCGTAATCGAGCCCGAGGGCAAAAACACCGCGGCCGCCATAGCCCTTGCGGCCTTTAAGCTCCACAAGAAAAACCCCAGGGCCCTCATGCTCGTTCTGCCATCGGACCACTATATAACCGACACCGAGGGGTTCAGGGCCACCGTGAGGCGAGCCGCCGAAGAGGCCCAAAAAGGCAACATCGTCACACTCGGCATAAAACCCGCAAGGCCCGAGACGGGCTACGGCTACATTAAGGCAGGCAGCAGGCTCCGGGGCGGGGTCTCCCGCGTACAGAAGTTCGTGGAAAAGCCCGCCATGAGGACCGCCAGATCCTTCATCAAGGAAGGCTCCTATTACTGGAACAGCGGGATGTTCCTCTTTAAGGCATCGGTGATTATAGAGGAACTCAAAAAATACATGCCCGGGATGCACAAGGCTTTCTCTGGCATCGGGGCCGCGCTGAACACAAAGAAGGAAGACGCCGCCCTGGCCAACATGTACGGCTCTCTCGATAGCGTCTCCATAGACTACGGCATCATGGAGAAGTCCAAAAAGGTCGTGATGGTAGCGGCGGGCTTCCCCTGGTCGGACATCGGCAGCTGGAGCGCTCTGGACGAGGTCCTCGACAGGGATACGGAGGGGAATATCTCCCTTGGCAATGTCGTCGGAATAGATTGCAGCGACTCGATATTCTTCGGCGGCGGCAGGCTCATAGCCGCCATCGGCCTCAAAGACATGGTAGTCGTGGACACCTCCGACGCAACCCTCATCGCCCCGAAGGACCAGGTACAGAAGGTCAAAGACCTCGTCGGCAGGCTCAAGGAGGAGGGCAAAGAGGAGTACCTCTCCCCTAAGGTCGAGGACAGGCCGTGGGGCTGGTTCTCGGTGCTCGAGAAAGGCCCCAACCACCAGATAAAGCACATCTACCTGAAGCCCAGGGCAAAGCTGAGCCTCCAGATGCACAACCACCGCTCGGAGCACTGGATTGTGGTCGCGGGCACGGCAAAGGTAACGAAGGGCGAAGAGACGTTCTTCGTCCATAAAAACGAAAGCACCTTCATCCCTGCCACCGTCATGCACAGGCTGGAGAACACCGGTCTTGTGCCGCTGAGGATCATAGAGATCCAGAGCGGCGAGTACCTCGGCGAAGATGATATAATAAGGTCTGACGACTCATATGGCAGGAAAACGGGATAAAAAACTAAAAAAACAGGGCAAAGAATCCGAGCCCGAAGATAAAAATTCTTCCCGGCAGGATGTAAAGCCGGATATAAAAATCACAGTGTTCAGACTGGCCCCCAGGGTGCTGCTTTCGGTGCTGTTCTTTGTCTATCTCTTCAGCCTCGCCCTGAAGTATCCCCTGAACGACCCGGACGTGTGGTGGCACCTCAAGACCGGGGACTACATCCTCCAGAACATGGAACTCCCCAGTGAGGACCCCTTCTCCTACACGACACCGAAGCCACTCTCCGACATTCAGATAAGGGGGCTCAGGAGCCAGTGGCTCGGGCAGGTCGTCTTCGCCCTCGCCGAAAGGGGCGGAGGAGTGGCCGGGGTGGTGATGTTAAGAAATGTACTCATCATACTGCCGATGCTCGCGATATTTCTCTGGCTCATAAGAAAGGGGATGAACCATTATGCGGCCCTCGGGATTGTGACCCTGCCCGGGGTGCTCCTGACGCTTCAGCTTTTCTACGCGTTCGAGAGGCCACAGGGGTTCTCATTTCTGCTGGTCCTTCTCCTGATCATGCTCCTTGAGAGGCTCCGCAGTTCCGGGGCCCGGAGGTTCGACATCTCCATGGTGCTCATGCCCGCACTCATGGCGCTGTGGTCGAACCTGCACGCGGGCTTCATCGTGGGCAACATAATAATTCTTATTTACTTCGGCGCAGAGGCCCTTTCGTTTCTCTGGCACAGGCTCAGGGGCCCCGCCCGCGAGGGGACCCATCCGGTTTTCTTCGTAATATGCGCTGTATCGATAGGTGCGTCTTTCATCAACCCCAACACCTATCACCTCTTCTATGAATATTTCACAGGCCTGAGCTTAAGGTTTATAAGGGACTTCTCACAGACCGTCGCAGGCGGCGGCAAAACGGGCTGGGTCGAGACAGTAGTGCTTGAATTCAAGCCCCTTTACTATTTTTACGACACCCTGCGCTACAAGTGGATAATGTTCTACTGGATATTCACGGGCGTGCTGTTTCTAAGCCTGTTCATCAAGTACATCGCCAGGCGGAAAATAGATTTTGCCGAGCTGTTTGCCGCAGGCATGATTACGTTTTTTGCGAACTACTACGCAAGGGGCCTGATGTTCTCCCTCACGGTGCTTCCGTTTTACATGGGGAAAACAGCCCTGGAGTTCAGACTCCCGCCGATAAATTACAGAAAGCTCTTCTATGTAGTCATAGCCCTTCTGCTGGTGCTCACCGTGGGCTTCCTTACCACTACGTACTCAGGCATCCTGCATTTGATGCTGCGGCCTGCGGTTGCTCGCGGATGGATTACGCCGTGGTATCCGGTTGCCCTTTCGAACTTCCTCGAAGAAGCGCAGCCCCAGGGGCCAATGTATAATTTTTATACGTGGGGAGGGTTTATGATCTGGCGGCTCTATCCCCAGTACAATGTCTTTATAGACGGCAGGGCCATAGACAGCAACGTCTCCTGGGCCGCAGACGCAATACTGAAGACCTTCCCCGAATGGCGGAAACAGCTCGATGCATACAACATAAACTTCATCGTTATACCTGTTGTCTTCAGGGAATCGGGCCACATAATCCCACTGGCTCCGGCCCTCGTGGAAGAGGACCAGTGGAAGCTCGTATTCCTGAGAAACAACAGCGCGGTTTTCGTCCGGGACGTCAAGAGGAACCGGGAAATCATCTCCCGCTACAACATGGACAAGATGTGGATATTCAACGAGATCGTGAACACCGAGAACGTGCTCCTCATGGGGATGCCGGACAACCCCACATGCCATATTGCCAAGGCAGACGCCCTTTTCGCCCTTAAAAAGTACGCAGAGGCCAGGGCTATCTACCAGAGATTCCCCCGTCAAGGCGCCCAGCAGCTAAAAGCGCTTGAGCGAATGGGCTATTAAGCCGAGTTCAAGGCAATTATCAGAGACTAAAGCGTACCCTTCGAGAGACGGTAATGCCGTCTATCCTCTTGAGGCCGGCATCGAGGGCCATCCGGACGGCCCCCTCGTACTCGCCGGCAGTGAGCCCCCTGTCAAGGGGCGGGTGTTCGAAGGCCTTGTAGCAGGGGTGGTACTGGTCCATTATATTGATATATGTGTCCTTTGAGATTTCCTCCGCAACGAACCTGACGACCTCTCCGGTGCCCGCGAGGCCGCCGGGCAGGACGAGGTGCCTCAGCAAAAGTCCTCTCAGGGCGACCCCTCCGGGGTCGATAACCAGGTCGCCCACCTGCCGGTGCATCTCCTTCAGGGCGGCCCGGGCGACTTGGGGGTAGTCAGCGGCCTTTGAATATTTCTTCGCAGGCCCGGGGTCGGAGTATTTGAAATCCGGCATGTATATGTCCACTATCCAGTCAAGCAGCTTCAGGGTATCGAGGGATTCATAGCCCCCGCAGTTGTACACAAGGGGCAGCCTGAACCCGGCCTTGCGCGCTACAAGCAACGCGCGCAGTATCATGGGCGTCTGGTGCGTGGGGGTGACGAAGTTTATGTTGTGGCAGCCCCCGTCCTGCAGCTCAAGCATAACGTCCGCGAGCCTTTCGGTGGAGACCTCCGCGCCTTCGGCGGCATGGCTTATCTGCCAGTTCTGGCAGAATATGCAGCCCAGGTTGCAGCCCGCAAAGAATATGGTGCCCGAGCCGGAACGGCCCACAAGCGGCCTTTCCTCGCCGAAGTGCGGCCCCCAGCTGGAGACTACATGTTTATCGAGTATGCGGCAGAAGCCCTTCTCGCCGTCGGTCCTGTCGACCTCGCAGGCCCTCGGGCAGAGGCGGCAGTGCCGGAGGACTTTCTCCGCGGCCTCAACCCTTCGGGCAAGCTCCGCCTCTGTCAGCAACAGATATGCAGGCGTAAAACTATCCGGCAAGGTCTTTCGCGATCTCCTTTGCGTGCCAGGAAATGACCTTGAAGGCATCGAGCATCCGGATATAAAGCTGAGAGGACCGGGGAGTGCTAAGGCCCCCTACCAGACTGTCTTCGTATCGGGTGGCATACGTGTCGGCCATCTTCTCGACGGCCCGCTGGGCCTCCTCCACATGTCTGGATATCAGCACATTTCGGGCAAGCACCAGGTCCCTGGTGCTTATGAGGATGTCCCGCGTCCTCTCGAACATATAATCGAGTTCAGCCATGGCACGGTCGCTGAAGAGCACGTCCTCCTTGATCTTGCTCTTCAGGCTCGGCACAACGCGCCCGAGTCCCTCGGCCATCTGCGCTATGTGAGAAGGCACCGAGACATAGGGCTCTGCCCCGGCCTCCCCAGCCAGTCCCTCGGTAAGGGCGGCCGTGCGGCTGCCTGCCGATTCCACCACGCTCTCGGCCTCTCCGATAAGCATAAGGTTATTGTATATGAACCCCGTATAAAGCGAGTCTATGCATTCCACCATGTCGTCAATCACATTGTGCATTTCGAAAACCTGCTCCTTAAGGGCCATACCCACCTCCTAATTGCCTGTTTTCATAATGTTTTCACACCGATTAGATTAGTGTACCGTCCTGATTTCATCTTAGCAGATTTGCCCGCCTCGCAAAAGGTTAGGCTTCCTGATTTGTCCCAACCGGCTGAATTTGCTGAGATTCCTGCTGACGCCGGGCACATAAACAATAGTGATTTGCCGATTAATATTTCTTATTTGACCCCACAGATACGGGTATATTAGGCTTAAGCTCTGTCTTCACCGCTACTTTTGTGTTCGGAAGCTAGAGGAGTATAAACTTAATCTCTCTTAAAGGAGGGCGCTAATGGGAAAGAAGTATGACACACCACTTCTGGACGAACTCGAAAAAGGCCCGTGGCCAAGCTTCGTGACGGAAATCAAGAAGTCCGCGACGCATAGCAACATGGCCAACGACGAGCTCGGCCTGGTCGAAAAGTCCTACAGGGACAAGCGCGGCTACTGGAAACACGGCGGAATCGTCGGAGTTCTTGGTTACGGCGGAGGAGTCATCGGAAGGTATTCCGCTCTTCCGGATGAATTCCCCGGTGTTGCCCACTTCCACACCGTCAGGATTAACCAGCCCAGCGGCTTTTTCTACACGACAAAGGCCCTGAGGGAAATCTGCAACATATGGGACAAGTACGGAAGCGGTCTGACTAACGTACATGGTTCCACGGGCGACCTGGTGCTCTTGGGCACCACGACCGAGGCCCTCGAGCCGATATTTGCCGAGTACTCCTCCAGGGGATGGGACCTCGGCGGTTCGGGTTCGGCAATGAGGACCCCGAGCTGCTGCATCGGTGCCGCAAGGTGCGAGTGGTCCAACATCGACGCAATGGGCATCTGCAACGAGATGACCCAGAGGTTCCAGGACGAGATGCACAGGCCGGCATACCCCTACAAGTTCAAGATAAAGGTCGCGGGTTGCGCGTGCGACTGCGTGGCCGCAATCGCCCGTTCCGACTGCTCGATAATCGGCACCTGGAAAGGCGACATCGCAATTGACCAGGCCGCAGTCAAGGACTATGCAGGCAAGGGTATGGACATCAACGCCGAGATAGTCGAAATGTGCCCCACCAGCTGCATGAGCTACGACGGCAAGGAACTCAGCATCGACAACGGCGAGTGCTCGCGCTGCATGCACTGCATCACGAAGATGACAAAGGCCCTGAAGACCACAGGCGAGAAAGGCATAACCATCCTCATCGGCTCCAAGGCCCCCATCGTCGTGGGCTCGCTGCTTTCGTGGGTAGTCGTTCCGTTCATGAAGATCGAGCCGCCCTACGACGATCTCTACGAGATGATAAGCAAAATTATCGAATGGTGGGACGACAACGCCAAGCCCAGGGAGAGGATCGGCGAGCTCATCGAGGTAAAGGGCATGAGGCCGTTCCTCGAGGCCATAGGAGTTCCTCCGAGCCCGGCACAGGTGTTTGAGCCCAGGAAAGACCCGTTCTTCTTCTGGAGCGACGACGACTTCAAGAAATAAAATTTATAAAGCCTATAAAAGTCTATAAAGGAGGATTGAAAATGGCCGATTTACCGAAAGGTTGGCTAACAGCAGAAGAATCAAAAGAAAAAAGGCAAACCGACATTGGGCCGCCACATTTCGAGCAGTTCCTGCCGCCGGTCATAAAGAAGAACTACGGCGACTGGAAACACCACGAAAGGCTCGATGCCGGCACTATGGTGCACGAGGCCAACAGCGGCGACAAGGTCTTTACGGTGAGGGTAGCCTCCCCGAGGATCCTGAGCACCATCACCATCTACGAGATGCTGGACATCGCAGACAAGTACTGCGACGGCTACATCCGCTTCACAACGAGAAACAACGTTGAGTTCATGACCCCGGACGAGGGCAAGGTCAAGCCCCTCAAGAAAGAGCTCAAGGACAAGGGCTTCACGATAGGCGGCATCGGCCCCAGGATCTCCAACGTCGTGCATACGCAGGGCTGGGTGCACTGCCACGGCGCATGCACCGACGCATCGGGCCTGGTGAAGGCCATGATGGACGAGTTCTACGAATACTTCACCGAGAAGGAGCTCCCCGCAAAAGTAAGGCTTGCCGTCGCCTGCTGCGTTAACATGTGCGGCGCCGTCCACTGCTCCGACCTGGCCGTGGTTGCGGTGCACAGGAAAGTGCCCTCCATCAACCACGAAGCTGTCAAGAACATCTGCGAGATTCCGACCACGATCGGCTCGTGCCCCACAAGGGCCATCAGCCCCGACCCGGCCAAAAAGAGCGTCAAGATCAAGGATGAAAAGTGCATGTACTGCGGCAACTGCTTCACGGTCTGCCCGCCAATCGACATCCACAGGCCCGATGAGGACGGCGTGGCAATAGTGGTCGGTGGCAAGATAGGAAGCGCAAGGACCGGCCCGAAGTTCTCGAAGCTCGCGATACCTTTCATATACAACAACCCGCCAAGGTGGCCCGAGGTAATAGAGGCCCTTAAAAACATCCTCGACACCTACGCCAAGGGCGCAAGGAAGCACGAGAGGATGGGCGAGTGGATAGAGAGGATCGGTTGGGAGAGGTTCTTCAGCCTCACCGGAATCGAGTTTACCTACCAGCACATCGACGACTTCACCTTCATGAGAGACACGTTGAGGACTTCCGCCGCATTCAAGATGTAAAATTACTGTATAATAGGGCAGCAACCATATGGTTGCTGCCCTATTAACTCATAACGCTTAACACGGAGGTATTAGGCAATGGAAACAGCTGAACTTCAGGATAAAATCTTTGCCTTCGTCGAGGCCGCAAAAGGCAAGAAGAAGCTCAAGGAAAAAGACATCCTCAAGGGCGTCAGTGCCGACACCGGCGAGGAAAAGGACACCGTCAAGAAGGCAATGAGAGCCATGATAGACGTCGGAAAGCTCATGTACTCGTACGGAGGAGGCGCAAGCTCGGTTGAGATCCCCAGCGAGGAGTACCTCAGGGAAAAAGGCCTCATCAAGTAACAGACAGCTTAAGCTTACGATACCAAGGGTAGTCGTTGCCGGGCTCCGGGGGGGCTCGGGAAAGACTACCCTTTCTATTGGCCTGCTTGGCGCCCTCCGAAAAAGAGGCATCAGGGCGGCCGCCTTCAAAAAGGGGCCAGACTACATAGACGCCGGGTGGCTGGCTTCCGCCGCCGGAGGGCCCTGCTACAACCTCGACCCATTCCTCATCGGAAAAGGGAATATAGTCCCCTCAGTCGCCTCTCACATCGGGGACGCCGACTGCGCGGTGATAGAGGGCAACAGGGGGCTCTTCGACGGCATGGACTCCGAAGGGAGCATGTCCACCGCCGTTGTGGCGAGACAACTGAAGGCCCCCGTAATCCTCATCATCGATTGTACGAAAACCACCAGGACCATCGCGGCAATGCTCAGCGGGGTGGAGCGCTTCGAGCGCGGCCTTAAGCTCGGCGGGTTCGTCCTCAACCAGGTGGCGGGCAAGCGCCACGAATCCGTAATCAGGGAATCCATCGAGAGGTATCTTACCACCCCGGTGCTCGGCGCGATACCGAGGCTCAGGGATTTAAAAATGCCCGAGCGGCACATGGGCCTCACCCCGCAGCAGGAGCACCCGGAGGTCGAAGACGCCATAGAGTGGGCCACCGCAGTGGTTGAAAAGCACGTTGACCTCGACGCCCTCCTTGATGTGGCCCGGAGCGCGAGGCCGTTAACTGTCGACATGGCTGCATTATTTGAGACCACTACACGTAAGAGGTCCGGGCTGAAGGTGGGGGTTATCGTGGATTCGGCCTTCCAGTTTTACTACCCCGAAAATTTCGACGCCCTCGAACAACAGGGGGCCGAACTCGTAAAGCTAAGCGCCCTTGTGGATAAAGTACTTCCCCCTCTGGATGCGCTTTATATCGGTGGCGGCTTCCCCGAGACACATGCCATAGCCCTCTCGGAGAACGCCTCCTTCAGAAAGAGCCTTAAACGGGCCGCCGAGGACGGCCTCCCGATATATGCCGAATGCGGGGGGCTCATCTACCTCGGACGGGACATCACGGTCGGGGGCAAGCCCTATCCCATGGCAGGGGTGCTCCCCATAAGGTTCGAGCTTAAGCGAAAGCCCCAGGCCCACGGCTACACCTCGCTAAAGGTCTTACATGAAAACCCCTTCCTCAAGCGCGGCACCGTGCTCAAGGGCCACGAATTCCACTATTCAAAGGTCACGGCACTGAAGTTAAAGGATTCCATGGCACTGGCCTATAAGATGCAGCGCGGAACAGGCATCGAAGGCGGCATGGACGGCCTCACTTACAAAAACGTCCTTGCCACCTACACCCACCTCCATGCCCTCGGCCACCCCGAATGGGCGGAGGGAATCCTTAAAGCCGCAAGGCGGTTTTCAAAAAATAAGGTAAAATCCGCTTAAAAGCTGTTAAAACATAATATCAAAGGAATTCACAGGCTCGCGCGTCTAATAATAAAATGGACAGTCCAACCGACATTGAACTGGTAGACCTTGCGGTGGCCGGGGATGCGGCAGCGTTCGAGCGGCTCGTAGACCGGAACTATCTTCTTGTATACAAGGTTTCATATAAATGGTGCGGGGTCAAAGAGGACGCAGAGGACATAGCGCAAGAGGTCTTTGTCAAGCTGGCAAGGAAAATTAACACCTTCAAGCAGGGCTCTTCATTTAAGACCTGGCTCTACCGCATCACGACAAATACCGCAAAGGATCTTTACAGAAAGAATACCAACAGGGCGGCCCTGGAAAGCGCCTTCGCACATGAGCAGAAGCTTAACAACCCGGCACCCGGCAATGAAGGCCACATGGACTCCGCACGCTTATACACGGTGGTCGAAAAACTTCCGGTAAAGCTTAAGGAAGCGGTCATACTGGTATTTGCCGAGGGGTTAAGCCACAAGGAGGCCTCGGAAGCGCTCGGCTGTGCCGAGACCACGGTATCGTGGCGAATTTTTCAGGCAAGGAAGCATTTAAAGAACTATCTCAAGCATGAGGTGTAGTTATGGATGAGGACAAACTGAAAGAATTATTCAATAAATTGGATATACCCGAACCCGGCGAGGGCGCGAAGAAAGCGGCCATCCAGCGGGCAATGGCCGAGTTTCAGCGCCAGAAGGACACGGCAGAGGAGCCCGTCAAAGGATTTGAGAGGCTCAGGCGTCTAACAGGCAGACTTCAAGAAAAAATCTTTTCAGGAGGTGTGTCTGTCATGAAAAAGCCCGTACTAATCACAGCCGGCGTAGCCGCACTGGCACTAATGCTGTCGCTGAGTATCTTCACTCCGACATTTCTTAGCTCCAGGAAGGCCGCCATTGAACGGCATGAAGCCGGGAAGACCGTAATCGCAAAGAACGAGCAGCAACCAATAGCGTCCGGCCCGGCGAAACCCGCTTCACAGGAAGTACTAACAGCGAAAAGTGAGGTCTCCAAACCGTCTGCGGCAAAGGGGCCGCGTGCAGACGGCTCAAAAGGGAGGCCCGGGACGAAGCCTGCTCCGGAGGGGCTTGTCGGAAAATCAGAGGCGGATTCCCTTAAAACTCCGTTGTTGGCCAAAAAGGAAGCCAAGGGCGATTACTTTAGAGCCACAAAGCTTAAGGACGCCAGGGAGCGCTCCTCGGGTATCGCCGGGAACCTTTATCAGTACTCCCCTGCCGAGGCCGAGCTGGCGATGCCTGCCAGAATGCCGGCGGACAATCAGGAATACGTGGGGCGCGACAGGTTCGAAAAGCTCACGCCTAACCCCATAAAGCTCGTGGCCGAGGAGCCGGTCTCGACGTTCTCGATAGATGTGGACACCGCCGCGTACGCCTTCGTCCGGAGGGCCTTAATGGGCGGCAACCTGCCCCAGAAGAACGCGGTGCGCATCGAGGAGATGATCAACTACTTTGACTACGACTACGAACTCCCCAAAAACAGGAAAGAACCTTTTAAACCAACGGTAGCCGTATATCCCACGCCGTGGAACCCCGACACGAAGCTCCTGCACATCGGCATCAAGGGGCACGACATAGTGCCCGAGAAAAAGCCCCGCTCAAACCTCGTGTTCCTTATCGACGTCTCGGGTTCCATGAACATGGCCGACAAGCTGCCGCTCCTTAAAAACTCGCTGGGCATGCTTGTTGAGACCCTGGCCCCCGAGGACACGGTAGCGATGGTCGTCTACGCCGGCGCCGCCGGGACCGTCCTTGAGCCGACTAAGGTTAAAGACAAGGGCCAGATACTCGCGGCTCTTGACCGCCTGCGCGCCGGAGGCTCCACGGCCGGTGGCGAGGGCATCCGCCTTGCCTACGCCCTTGCCGAAGCGAACTTTGACCATGACGCCGTAAACCGCGTGATACTCGCCACCGACGGCGACTTCAACGTGGGCATCCGCGACCCCGAAGAGCTAAAGGGTTTTATAGAACGCAAGAGGGAAACAGGCATCTATCTCTCGGTGCTCGGCTTCGGGCAGGGCAACTACAACGACGCCCTTATGCAGAAGCTCGCGCAGAACGGAAACGGCAACGCTGCATATATAGACACACTGAGCGAGGCCCGCAAGGTGCTGGTGGACGAGGCAAGCTCCACGCTCTTTACCATTGCCAAGGACGTTAAGATACAGGTGGAGTTCAACCCCGAGACGGTGGCCGAGTACAGGCTCGTCGGATACGAAACGCGCATGCTCAGGCGCGAGGACTTCAACAACGACAAGGTCGACGCCGGCGACATCGGCTCTGGCCACAGCGTCACGGCCATCTACGAGATAACCCCTCCCGGGAGCCCGGCCCGCCTGCTTGACGACCTGAGGTACAAGAAGGCCGCTGAGCAGAAGTCCGAAAAGACAACGGCAGGCGAATACGCGTTCCTTAAGATACGCTACAAGCTCCCCGACTCGGACACAAGCACGCTTATCACTACCCCTATCGGTGCTGACAGCGAATACGCCGCAATTGAAAAAGTCTCCGGCGAGGTCAGGTTTGCCACCTCGGTCGCCGCCTTTGGACAGATACTTCGCGGCGACCGGTTCACGGGAGACTTCACTTACGACGACGTCATAGCACTGGCCGAGCCAGCGCGCGGCCGCGACAGCTTCGGCTACCGCAGCGAGTTTCTGAACCTCGTGCGCCTGGCAAAGACCGCCCGCACCATGGGCAGCAAATAATACTCTCACGGGAGGTGCCCCTGCCGGGCGCCTCCCGGCCGGCATCCCCGTATGATATGTATCATTTGAGCCCGCCCGATATCCTGATATAATAACCTTATGCCGCCCAAGCTCAGAGCCGAGATCGCCGCACTCCTCCAGAGAAGAGACTTCGATGGACTCGTAGAACTTCATACGAGGAAAAGCGTCCTGAGGCACCTCATCGCCATGACTTACGACATTGAGGACCTCATGAGCTGGCGCGCGATGGAGGCCATAGGCGCCGTCACGGCCCGGATGCCCGCGGATGAGGCAAGGGAGGTCATACAGAAGGTGCTATGGATGATGAGGGAAGAGTCCGGCAACAGCACCTGTAGCGCCCCGGACATACTGGGCGAGATACTCAGGGCAAACCCAAAGCCGTTCCACGACATCGTGCCGGTGCTGGTGTCGTTTCATGAGGAGGAGTTCTTCCGCACCGGCGTGCTCCGGGCAATGTCGAGGATTGCGGAGCGCTGGCCCGGGCTCATCGAGCCCTTCGCCGGTATAGCTATGGAATACCTTCAGGCCCCCGGGCCCCCGGTAAGGGGATACGCCGCACTCGTACTCCGCGCGCTCGGGAAGCCCTTGCCCGGAGGAAGTATCGAGGCCAATGAGGCCACCGTTATGCTGTACGATGGAAGCTCGCTTACGGAAAAACCTGTGAAAGACCTGTTGTAAAACCCTGCTTCGCCTTGATTATAGGCCAGCGTACGGTTTAATATATTAAAACCAATTATCCGGAGGTATTCAATGTTTGACTTCATTTCGTCCTTATTAGTATCCGAGGCGTGGGCCATGGGCGCATCGCCCGAGGGCGGCGGGGGCGGCGGCTCGGTGCTTACGGGCTTCATGCCGCTTATAATAATATTCGTAATCTTCTACTTCCTCCTCATCAGGCCGCAGCAGAAGAAGAGCAAGGAGCACAGGGACATGCTCGCCGGCGTAAAGAAGGGCGACAAGGTCGTAACCTCCGGCGGCATATACGGCCTGGTGGAGGACGTGAGCGAGAAGACCGTCATGCTGAAGATCGCGGACAACACAAAGGTCAAATTCGGGAAGGCATATATTGCAGCCGTCAGAACCCCCTCGGACGAAAGCTGATAAGTCCCCCGGCATCGAGGCGGTCCGCAGCTCCGAGAAGGCCCGCCTCTACATCGAGATGGCCGACCGCTACCTTGAGAGCATCGGCTACACCGAGCACGGCTTCCGCCAAGTCGACATCGCCTCAACCACGGCCTTTAAGATACTGGATGCCCTCTCATACGACAGGCACGACGCCGAACTTGCCGCGGTGGCCGGCTTCCTGCACGACATCGGCAACATGGCCGGCCGCGAACAGCACCACCGCATCGGCGCCGTCATCGCGAAAGACCTGCTTGAGGAACTCGGTTTCGACTTCCGCGACATAGGCCGCGTGATGGCCGCCATCGTCACCCACGAAGAGGACGAGGGCGTGGTAACGTTCGACCCGGTCTCGGCGGCCATGCTCATTGCGGACAAGTCCGACGTGCACCGTTCCCGCGTGCGCACCTCAGGCAGCATCCGCGAGGACATCCACGACAGGGTGAACTTCGCCGCCACCGAGAGCGAACTCACCGTGGACGCCGAGCACAGGACCATAACCCTCACCCTGGTCATCGACACCCGCATCTCGCAGGTCATCGAGTACTTCCAGATATTCCTCTCCAGGATGTCCGACTGCCGCAAGGCCGCCCGCGCCCTGGGCTGCGAGTTTCAGCTCTTCATAAACGAAAACCGCATGGCATAAGCACCAATGGTGCCACTTGAGTAAACAGTCCCCTTTAAGGCAAAATATAGCGTTTAATTATTCCGGCCTGTGCCGGAATCTCCTGAAATATAATATTTATTGGATTCTGGAGGGTTGATTGAAGAAAAAGGTGATGTGGCGGTTCATACTGATGGGCGCGCTTGCGCTCGTTGCGCTTGTCTACCTGCTTCCGGACCTCCACATTTACAATTCCATGCCCGGCTGGTGGAAAACGAGCATGCCCGACAGGGGCATCACCCTTGGGCTTGACCTCCAGGGCGGCCTCCACCTCGTCTTTGAGGTAGAGGCCGAGAAGGCCGTGGAGATCACCACCAGCAGGCTTGCCGATTCGCTTAAAAAATCCTTCGACGAAAAAGACATACAGGCCGAGACAAAGGCCGAGGGCCTCATCATCTCCGTCGAGCCGCTAACACCGGCGGCCGAAAAGCTCATCGACGACGACTACACCGTGCTTAAGTCCGCGGGGGCCGGAAAATACAGGATTATCCCGAGGGAGCAGGACCGCATAAAGGACGACTCGGCCGAGCAGGCCCTTGAGACCATCCGAAACAGAATTGACCAGTTCGGCGTTGCCGAGCCGGTCATCCACCGCCAGGGCGCCACCGAGATAGTGGTGCAGCTTCCGGGGGTGAAGGACCCCGGGCGCGCCATAGACATAATCGGCAAGACCGCACAGCTTGAGTTCAAGATAGTGGACGACGCCGCGGCAATAGCAGCCGACCTCCCCCAGGCGATACTGCCCGAAGACGAACAAAAGGTCCTCGATGAGTTCAGGGGAAAAATTCCCGAAGACGACGAGATACTTTTTATACGGAATGTGGATGATACAACAAGGAAAGTCGTCTCGAAATCCCCCATACTGGTGAAGAAAAAGACCGAGATCACCGGCGACCTCCTCACCGAGGCCAACGTGACCATAGACCAGAGGTACAACGAGCCTTACGTCGCCATCAGTTTCAACCCTGCGGGGGCTAAGATCTTCGAAGACGTCACGGGCAGGAACGTCGAAAAGAGGATGGCCATAATCCTTGACGGCACGGTCTATTCCGCCCCGGTCATAAGGGAAAGGATAGCCGGAGGAAACGCGCAGATATCAGGTGCGTTCTCGATGGAGGAGAGCAAGGACCTGGCCATAGTGCTGAAGGCAGGCGCGCTGCCCGCCCCGATGAAGATGCTGCAAAACGTAACTGTGGGCCCATCGCTCGGCAGGGACTCCATAGAGGCCGGGAAGGCTGC
Organism: Nitrospirota bacterium; assembly: GCA_030667205.1. Taxonomy (GTDB): domain Bacteria; phylum Nitrospirota; class Thermodesulfovibrionia; order Thermodesulfovibrionales; family JdFR-86; genus DAOUWH01. Next base: position 14,220 of record DAOUWH010000001.1, on the reverse strand, counting down.
GGGCCTCATCGGCGCGGTGTTAGTGGTGATATTCATGGTGTTTTACTATCGGCTGGCCGGGGTGATAGCGGACTTCGCACTCGCCCTGAACATACTGCTTCTTATGGGGGCGATGGCGATGCTCGAGGCCACTTTAACCCTTCCGGGCATCGCGGGGATAATACTGGCCATCGGGATGGCCGTGGACTCCAACGTCCTGATGTTCGAGCGCATGAGGGAAGAACTGAGGACCGGAAAGACCCCGCACGCCGCCGTGGACTCGGGCTACGACAAGGCCTTCTGGACAATTTTCGACTCCCATGTGACTACCCTTATTACGGCAATCGTCCTGTTTCAGTTCGGCACGGGGCCGATTAAAGGTTTCGCCGTTACCCTGAGCTTCGGCGTCTCCATAAACCTTTTCACCGCGCTCATCGGCACCAAGACCATCTTTGACTTCGTAAACTCAAGGAGGGAGGTCAAGAACCTGAGCATATGATAGAACTCATCAAGAAACCCAACATAGACTTCATGGCAAAGCGCAAGTACGCCTTCGCCATCTCTATAGCCATTGCCGCGCTGGGGCTGTTTACCGTATTACAGATCGCCCTCGGCAAGGCGAACCTGGGCATCGACTTTGCCGGCGGCACCTCGGTGCAGATACAGTTCGCCAAAGCGCCCCCTCTTCAGGACATAAGGAGCGCGCTCGATGATTCGGGGCTTAAGGACTTCGACCTCCAGGACCTGCCCACCGAGAACAAGATACTGGTGAGGGTCAAGAAAAAAGAGGCCGTCCTCGGCGGGTACTCCGAAAAGATAGTCTCCACCCTGAGCGAAAGGTTCGCCGGGCAGCAACCGGTCGTGGACTCCACCACCGAGATAGGCCCCAAGGTCGGAAAGAAGCTCCGCAAGGACGCCCTTATCGCGATACTGGCGGCCACCGCGGGCATACTGATATATGTGGCATTCAGGTTCCAGTTCAGCTTCGGCGTGGGCGCGACGGTGGCCACGTTCCACGACGTCCTCGGGGTGCTGGGCATATTCTACCTTACGGGCAAGGAGATAAACCTCATACTGATAAGCGCGCTCCTGATGATAGCGGGCTACTCACTTACCGACACCGTCGTGGTATTCGACAGGATAAGGGAGAACCTCAGGCGGAGGGCGCAGAAAGAGACAAACTCCGTCATCAACGCCAGCATAAACGAGGTGCTCTCGAGGACCATAATCGTCTCGATGACCACGCTCCTTGCCGCGGGCTCGCTCTTTGTCTTCGGCGGCGAGGTCATGCACGATTTCTCGCTGGCGATAATCCTCGGCGTGGTAATCGGCACATACTCTTCGATTTTTGTGGCAAGCCCGGTAGTGCTCCTCTGGGGCGGCAAAAAACTTAAAGGGAGGTAGCCTCTGCGCGCACGATGCACAGGCGCTGGCTGCTTAAAAAAACCAACCCCGGGTACATCTCCTACCTCTCCCGCGCGGCATCGATATCGCCCGCACTGGCGCAGGTACTGATAAACCGGGGCGTCAAGACCCCGGAGGACGTCCACTCCTTCATGTCCCAGGGCCTTGATGCGATGTGCGACCCATTCGACATCGAGGGCATGAGCACACTTGTCGATGCCGTCCTTGGGGCAAAACACAAGGGTTTAAAGGTCTTCATACACGGCGACTACGACGCAGACGGCCTTACGGCAACGGCCATAATGGCCGGGGCGCTGAGGCGACTGGGCATCGTAGTGCAGTACTACATACCAAACCGCTTCGCCGAGGGCTACGGTTTCCACCCCCCTGCCGTAGAGCAGGCAAAGGCATTCGGGGCTGGCCTCATCATAACTGTCGACTGCGGGATAACCTCGTTTGAGGCCGCCGAGGCCGCGCGAGCAAGCGGAATTGACCTCATAATAACCGACCACCATGAACCCGACACCAGAGGCATACCAGAGGCACTTGCCGTCATAAACCCCAAAGTTTCCGCGGAAGGCTCCGCGGTCGCCGGGCTTTCCGGGGCCGGCATCGCGTTTAAGGCCGTGCAGGCGCTTTCGATGAAGGAGCCCTCGCTCTTTGAGCCCCGCGAGTTTCTTGACCTTGCCGCGCTCGGTACGATTGCGGATTCGGTGCCACTTGTCGGTGAGAACCGCACCATCGTAAGGGAGGGGCTTCCGGCCCTTGTCGATGCCCTGAGGCCGGGCGCGAGGGCTTTGAAGGAAGTTGCGGAGCTTGGCTCCCGGGCACTCAAGGCCAGGCTTGTGGCCTTCACCCTGGTGCCCAGGATAAACGCAGCGGGCCGCCTGGGGGACGCCGCGGAGGTCGTCGAGCTTCTGCTTACGGACTCCGCAAGCAGGGCCGAGGAGATAGCGGCCTCGCTAAACCGTAAGAATTACGAGAGGCAAAAAACGGAGGGGGCCGTCCTTGAGGAGGCCATTGAGCTTGTCGAGAAGAAGGGTTACGGCTCCGCAATCGTGCTTGCGGGCGAGGGCTGGCACGAGGGCGTGGTCGGCATCGTTGCCTCAAGGATCGCGGAGACGTACCAGAGGCCGACGTTCGTGCTCTCCATAAAGGACGACGGCACGGCAAAGGGCTCGGCAAGGAGCATCCCCGGCTTCGACGTCCACGCCGCCCTGACAGCGGCAAGCGAACACCTGACGGGATTCGGCGGCCACAAGCAGGCCGCCGGGCTGAGGCTCAGGGCCACGGAGCTTGAGGCGTTCCAGAGAAAGATGGAGGTGGTGGCCGCCTCCCTCATGGAGGACTTCACGCCCACCCTCGATATCGATGCCGAGGTGGTTTTAAAGGACGTCACCTTCGGCCTCGTAAGGGAGTTTGAGGCGCTCGAGCCGTTTGGCTACGGAAACCCCGAGCCGGTACTCGGCTCAAGGGACCTTGAGGCGATGAACCCCCGCGTGGTTGGCAACAACCACCTGAAGGTCAAGCTCAGGGGCAAAAACTGCGCCCACGACGCGATAGGTTGGGGCATGGGCGGGCTCTGCGATTTCATAAATGAGGCAGGCAAGGTGGATGCGGCCTTTGCCGCTACAATAAACGACTGGAACGGCAACCGCAGCGTACAGCTGAGCTTAAAAGGCCTGCGGGAAGCCAACGCCCCCGCAGACCAGTAAAGACCTTCCGAATTCTTCGCTAAAACAACTCCGGATTTGTGTTAACCAACCCCAAATAGTTATAATATCGAACTTTTTTACCATTTCATATCCCACAAAAGGGAAGGATTCCTCGACAATGGGAGGTATTGCAGTAGCATACGGCACGCCCGGACTCGCCGAAGTCAAGGCAATGTCCGGGACCATCAAACATAGAGGGCCGCACGCCGAGGGCGTATATGTGGGCAGTAAGGTCATCATGTTCCAGAACTACCTTAAGGCCGAAAGCCCCGTAGCGAGTGAGATGTCCCTGCCTCTTTCATCAGGGCCAAACGACGATGCCAGGATATGCTATGACGGGCAGATGGGAAACTGGCACGTGCTGGCAGCCCGGCACGGGGTCCCGGACGGCCCGCTCAAGGAGGACCGGCTGCTGCTGCAGCTATATCGCGAACTCGGCACGGAGATGCTCCAGCATCTGGGGGACGCGGTTTTCACCTTCGTCATCTCAGACGGCGAAGAACTCTTCGCGGCAAGAGACCTGCTGGGGATAAGGACCCTGTTTTACGGCCTGAAAAACGGAAACGTCTTTCTCTCATCAGAGCTCAAGGCCGTAACCGCGGTCACCGACGAGGTCTACGAGTTTCCAGCCGGACACTACATGGACGGCACCGGCAAGCTGACACGTTACGCGGAGCTTCCGAAATCCCCGCCCGAGGACATGCACACCGACGAGGACACTATCTTAAACAGCATAAGGGACATCATAGCCCGCAGTTTCCACAGCAGGGTGGACTTCAGCCTGCCCACCGCCAGCCTCCTGAGCGGGGGCATAGACAGCAGCGTGATAGCCGCTCTGGCAAGCAGGGCCTATAAGAAAAAATTCGGCGGGGGCGCGCGTTTAAAAACCTTCGCGCTCGGCGTAGGCGAAAGCCCCGACATACACAGCGCCCGGGTAGTCTCGGAACACCTTGGCACCGAGCACCACGAGCTCATCATCGGGCTGCAGGAGATGCTTGAAGTGCTGCCCGAGGTAATCTATCACCTCGAGTCCTTCGACCCGTCCCTGGTAAGGAGCTCTGTGTCGAACTTCCTGATATCCAGGTACGCAAGCAGGGAGGGCGTACAGGTGCTACTGTCCGGCGAGGGCGGCGACGAGGTATTTTGCGGCTACAGCCAGTTTAAATCCCTTCCAAGGGAAGAGCTTTTCAGCCACCAGATAAAATGCCTCGATTTCCTGCACAACAACGCCTCACTCAGGCTCGACCGCATGAACATGTGCAACTCCGTGCGCGTGGTCACCCCGCTGATATCCGGAGAGTTGCTGGACTACTCCCTTGCCATAGACCCGGAGCTGAAGCTCAGGACCGAGGGCGACCGGAAAATAGAGAAATGGATTTTCAGAAAGGCCTACGAGGACGAACTGCCTGAGTCAATCGTCTGGAGGCTCAAGCAGGAGTTCTCCCAGGGCTCGGGCTCGGCAGACGTCCTGCGGGAGTATTTCGAACTGACGATAAGCGACGCGGAGTTCGAAGAGGCGCAGGCCAGGCACCAGATAATCCGGAGCAAGGAAGAGCTTTATTATTTCCGCATCTTCAGTGAGAGTTTCGGCGCCCCGCTCGCGGCGGAGACCGTGGGGCAGTGGCTTAGCCTTTAGGGGACAACCGGAGTTTTACACAGACCTGCCTGAGATGCCATGTCGGGTGGCTACTTGTTTATCTCTAATATCGCGGCCAGGCCGTGTCCGGTACCCAGCCCTGACTGAAGGTTCATCTCCAGCCTTCTTAGCGCGTAGGCAAGCTGCGGCTCTATCATGTTGGCCCTCGAATCCCCCAGCAGGCCGCCGGTTGTGTCGACGACCTTCTGCATCGTCTCCACGGCTATCCTGAGCGGTTCGGGATAGAACTGGTAGTGCTCCGCGCTTCCGCCCGCATTGCCTGCCCCCTCCTGGTATTCCGAGAGGAATTCGATGGTGTGCTTTACAAGGGTGTTCCAGCTCATCGCGAAGCCCTCGAAGTACTTATTAAGCTGCGGGAAGCCGTTTTTGGGGACATAGTCCACGATGAGGGAGGCAAGGTCCGTGCGTGTGTTGGGCTCAAGCAGCGAGTTTACGGCCTCGCGCACCGGGGTGCAATGCCTGTTGTACTCGGCGGTGTCACTATGCCTGCCCACGAATATCGACCTGTCGAAGAACTGATTTACCTTTATCTCAATACCCGAGAGGCTCCTCGCCTCGTCTATTATGCGCTGCAGTTCGTCTCTGGATACGAGCTTCAGGGGGAAGGACTGTATGTCCACTCTGTCCCTCTCCTCCGGGGGATAGATGTAGGATATCCGGTAGTCCATGAACTCCTCTTCGTCCGTATTGGCCGACCACAGGTCCTGCCATTCATAGGAGTACCGCCCGAGCCAGTCCAGCACCACCAATGCATTGCTTTCGGAATGCTTCGCTATACTGGCCAGGAGCTTTACGGCCTGCTCCGCCCTGAAGTGGGACAAGGTGCCATATGAGGAGAAGTAGACATCAAAAGGTCCCTCGGCGATATCGAGGCCTTCGGAGATATCACTCTCTGCGAAGACTACCTTGTCGTTGCCTCCCCATTGTTCCCTGGCCTGGGCCAGCAGGTCGGCGCTTATGTCGACTCCCATGTAGAAGCCGAGCATTTCCTGGTTTATGAGGTTGACGGCGTATTCGTAGATGCCCACGTCCTTAACGGTAATGCCGGTGAGGAGGTCGTAGCCGTCGCCGGCCCCGCAGCCCAGGTCCAGTATCCTCAGGCGCTGGAGCCTGCCCGCCTTCCTGTCGACCATCTCCTTGAGGTAGGGGCGGATGAAGAGCCTCGTGGTATCGTCTTCCCAGAAGCGGCGGACGTTGTCGTACTTGCCGTAAAGCCCCGACTTCTTCGCGTAGTGCCCGGTGCTAACGGCCTCGGTATACGGTATCTGGTGTCTGTTGCCCATTACGCCTCCGCAACTGAATTTGCGTACTCGACCGCCTGGAAGGCATCGGCGCAGTGCACATCGGCCCCTATCTTCCCGGCGAACTCCGGCGATGTCGGCGCACCGCCTATCATGACCTTCACGTCCTGCCTTATGCCCTTTTCCTTGAGGGCCTCGATAATGTTCTGCATCTCGCGCATCGTGGTCGTCAGGAGAGCCGAGAGGCCCAGGAACTCCGCCTTGTTCTGCCCCACCGAATCAAGGATCCTCTTGCCCGGGACGTCCGTGCCGAGGTCGATTATCTCGAACCCCGCTCCCTTGAGCATTATTGCCACGATGTTCTTGCCTATGTCGTGCAGGTCGCCCTTGACCGTCGCGATAACGACCTTGCCCTTGCTCTTTACACCGGCGTTCTGAAGATGAGGAGCGAGGACGTCCATGGCCTCGCCCACGGCCTCGGCCGAGGCGAGCATGTCGGGGATGAGGTACTCGCCGCTTTCGAACTTCTCGCCGACCACGTTCATCCCGCTCGTGAGGCCGTCGACGATTAACGAGTGCACGTCCACCCCGCCGGCTATTGCCTCATGGACGAGTTCCACGGTGGCGGGTTGTCCTTCAAACCCCTCGTCAAAACCTTCGTCTTCGCTATTTACCCTGCCCTGAATGACGTTTGCCTTAATCTTTTCTATAAGCTCTTCAGCCATAAAATCCTCCCCTTATAAAACAGCACGGTCACCCTGCCTCTTTAGCCTGGGCAGAATTCCCGGTACCTTCTCGAATATTTCGTCCTCCTGCGTACTTAAAAGCTCCCTGGCGGGCCTTGAAAGGAGTTCCTCCATGCGTCCGAGTGCCTTTTCAATCACCCCCGCCTCGCCGTCGTTGCTCTCGAACGGGTAATGCGAATATACGAGGCCCTGTCTGAGGCTCTTTCGTACGAAGCGCACATAGAGCTTCTGCTTTGAGTCCATCACCTTGTCTATCTGCCGGATTGCGCCCTCGATATCCTCTTCCCCGAGTCTCGGCGCCGAGAGGAACATCTTTATCATCCCTATGTGCTGGTCGTCCAGCACGGCCTGGACCGGGCAGAAGATATTTGTCCTTTCCAGCAGCCCGAAGGCATAGTGTATGTATTGCGCCCCGGCCATGGCGATAGGCAGGTGCGTGAAGAACTTCTCCATCGTGGCCTGCATGCCCGGCACCGATGAGTCGCCCACCCCCGCCGTCGAGTAACAGGGCACCCTGTAGTGCCTGGCCATCTGTATGCAGTCTATATTGTATTGGTTGAATTCGGGGGCCCCGTACATGTCGTGCAGGTTGTCCATCCTCGCCCTGACGGGGACGCTGCCGTAAATGACCGGCGCGCCCGGCCTGACCATCTGCGAAAGGGCGATGCCCGAGAGTATCTCGGCATTTATCTGGGCCACCATCCCGCCCTCCTGTATCGGTGCGGTCGAGCCCCCCTGCGGAGAGCTTGATATAACTATGGGCATGCCCCGCTTTACGACCTCTATGAGCTTTTGCGTGGCGTCGTCCACCATCTGTAGGGGGCTTTTAACCGTACACGTTATGAAAGAGATAACCGGGTTTTCCCTTAAAGCCTCTTTCCCTCCGGCTATTGTCTCGGCGATGCGGAGCACGTTGTCGAGCTGCTCGAGGCTGGTGAGGCCCGCCTGCACGTGCTTGGTCGTGTTGGCCAGGGAGGCGTAGAACTTGTTTACGTCGTGGTTGTCCTCGTTAATGTCCTCGTCCTGTATGTTTACGGGCCTGATGAAGAAGTCCAGGTGCTCAAGCTCCTCGGCAAGTCTGGCCGCCGTAGAAAGCCTCTCGACGGTGCCGCGCCTTTCGGTGAAGACGGGAAGCCTTCTTTTGATGCCGGGGTCTTGTTCGCTTTTAAAGGTCTCTATCGCGGCATCAAGCCATATGTTCGTCTCCGAGCCGCTGCCGAAATAGATGCGCGGCACTTCCGAATCCAGAAGGAGGGAGTTTTCGGGGTTCCGGGCCCCGAGCTTTACCCTCGTTGGTGCCGCGGATATTGCGTCCTTCAATACACGGGCGGGAATCTTTACCTTATAGGTGCGCTCGTCGTGTCTTTGTACGTCGCACTTGTGGTCGCTGAATATCCCTACCGCCTCTTCGTTGAAGCACAATATGCCCGTCCTCTCAAGTATGGTTGTGGAGGCCGCATCGAGCACCCTTATCTCTTCGGAAAGGAGCCTCTCGAAAGGCTTCCTTACTACGACGCCTTCCCGGAATTTCCCGGCCGCCTGTGTCATCCCATGGCCCCCTGTCTTACGGCGCGGGTGTATGCCCTGCAATGGCGGTCCTTGCCGAGGACCACGTTGCCGGCCTTAACCGCACCCATGAGCCCTGCGTCAAGGGGATTTGCGATAAGGGCGTCGACCGAGAGGAACATCGCCATGTTCAGCATCGTCCTGTTGACGAGGGAACGCCGCGGCAGACCGAACGAGACATTGCTAAGCGCAAGCACTGTCTTTGCCCCGGGGAAATTTTCCTTTATCCCGCGGAGGGTCTCAAGCGTAACCATGCCCTGCGAGGCATCAGTGCTGACGGGCATTACAAGGGGGTCGAAAAATATGCTTTCCTCCGCAATGCCGTACTGGCTGGTGGCCTGTAAGACCTTCTCGCATGCCTTCAGGCGGCCCTGCACGTCTCCGGGGATTCCCCCCTCGTCCATTGCGAGGGCAATTACCGGGACGCCGAACTCAGAGACAAGGGGCAGCACCTCGGCCATGTTTTTCTCCGTGGCCTTGACCGAGTTTACCAACCCGGCCCTATCGCCTGCGGCCTCAAGGCCTGCCTTGAGTACCTTGTGGTCGGCGCTGTCAATGCACAGCTTGCCCTTTGCCCTGTCCTTGAGGAGCCCCACAAGCCACTTCATGTCCCTGACCTCGTCCTCGGCCGTGCCTTCGCCGGTGCCGACGTTGACGTCAATGAACGAAGCCCCGGCTTTCTCCTGCTCTTCGGCAAGGTCGCCCAGGGCCTCTTCGTCATGCTCCAGGATCATCTTTTTTATCCTGGGGATGCTTGCGTTTATATTTTCGCCGATTATTATCATCATATAAGGGCGGTGTCCAGCCCCTCTATTTCCCTCCTTAAGGTCCGTCTTGTCTCTTCGGGGAGGACCGGGTCTGCGGACCTGCCGAGTATCTCCTCGACCTTCCGCCTGGCCCTCTGTCTTGCGTCCAGAGCACCGCTTTTGAGCCACTCCTCACGGGTTTGGCGGTCGCACAGGCGAGGGAAGTACTGCTCTTCCCGCATGTGCTTCCGGGTATGTCTTGATGTGACGTAATGCCCGCCGGGGCCGACCTGTTTCAGGAGGTCGAAGGCAAGTGTCTCGGGGGTGATCTTTACGCCCTGGAGGGCGCGCTTTACCATGCCGAGTATCTCGTCGTCCATGACGCATTTCTCGAGGCTCGCGCAGAGGCAGAACTCCAGGAGGCCTGCGGCGTCGTGGATGAAATTGCCCCCGGCAAGGGCCACAAGCAAGCTTGTCATGGCAGACTCCACCCCCGCCTGCGCGTCCAGTGTCTTTGAGTCCGACATCCCCGCGGTCGCGTAAATGGGAAGGTCGTAGTAGTTTGCCAACTGCGATGCGGCGGCGTTCATGATGCCCATCTCGACCGCCCCGCTGAGGTATTTCATGTCCTTCATGTCCGAGATGCTCGATATGCAGCCATACATCACGGGCGTGCCGGGGTTCGCCAACTGAGTGAGCATTACCCCGGCAAGCGTATCGACGTTCTGCACGACGAGGTTGCCCGCCAGGGTGATGGGCGCGGTCGTGCCGCACAGGGGCTCAACCGGCGTGATAACGGGTATCCCCGCCCTTGCGACCTCCAGCGCAAGCGCGCTGTAATGGTCGTCCAGCACGAAGGGGCTAATGCCGCAGCAGGTCACCATCGATATCAGTGGTTTCTCTATCAGGGCATATCTTGAGCCCGCGATTATCTCGGCCATCCGGATTACATTCCTGACCCCGTCGGCCGTGTACACCCCGCCGGTGACGTGCTTGCCGGTGTATGTAAGGGCAGTGCCGAACCTGTTTACGTCCACGTGTTCTTCGGAGACGTCGCTGGGGAAGACGGGGAGCATGAAGAAGTCTATGTTATCGAGGGCATCGACAAGCCTTGCCATGTCCCTGAGGTCCGAGAGCCTGGCGCGCCTTTTCTCGTCGCTGCCGGGCTCCAGCACATAGAGGGCCGTGCCCCCCGTGCCTGTGTATACCCTTTCGCCTCCGACCTCAAGGGTATGCTCGGGCCTCTGGCCGTAAAGGCCAATGGTATGCGGGGCCTTTGAGACCAGGTCCATGACCATCTCCGGCTCGATACGCACGAGGTTTTTTTCGCGGTCAACGGTCGCGCCGGCTGAGGCGAAAAGCTCCAGGGCCTCTGCGTTCTTAACCCTGATGCCGACCTCGGACAAGACCCTCATCGAGGTCTCATGGATGGCCTCTATGTCGTCCTTGCCAAGGGGCCTGTAAGCGCCGCCCACCAGCCCCTTTAGCTCACTTAATGCCTTAATGCCGCTTCTATTTACGATACGCGCCTCGCTATGCATGAGTGCATGTTGCACTGTTCGCATGGGTTGTTCCTTCTCTTGTCGACATCATCCACGCTCCCGATGCCGAAGACGCCGGAGACGGATTTCCTCGGTGTCATGAGGCAACCCGGGCTAAGCTGGACACCCACAAGCTCGCTGTCCACGACGCTGAAGAGTTTTTCCTGCTCCTGAATCCGCCAGTCGCAGTACCCGGGGCTGAACCTTAGAGTGCTTCGCTCATTGGATTTTTCGGCGAGCGAATCAAAACCCCTCTGAAAACTCTCCACCGTCTCCTCGACGGCCGCGGAGCCGATCGCGTCGAACATATAGGCGTCGGCCATCTTCCTCTGCTTCATGAGGGAGTGGATCATGTCGTCGAGCTTCTTCCCCACGGTGGCCAGGAAGACGGCAACCCTGTCGCACTTGCCAATGGACTTCGAGAGCCGCCCGCTTCGGAAGGACACGCCCCCCTGGATGGTTATGGTATGTTTTTCTACCTTGTTTATTCTTCTTGTGCTGTAAACGATTTTCGGCTTTACTATGTTGCGGGCCCTGTCTATAAATTCATCCAGGCGCTTTTCGGTCCTGACATGAAACCTCCCGTTTCTCTTCTTGCCGAGCAACCGGAAGACATCGTCCTTTTTGATATCAAGCCTTATGTTCTCGAAAACCTTCAACCGAATTTCGCTTTAAGACCTGCTTTTTGTCCCTTTGCCCCCAAAATAGACAAATAGCCATCAACAACCTATAACAAACGGCATCAACTTGGGCGGTGTCTTAAAGATTCAGGAACTTCAGGAAATTTTTTGGTAGTTATGCGTCATAAGTACTTATAAACGCAAAGTTTTTTAATCTAGTATTCCCCCTTTTACTGGTGCGCCCGTTAATAACTAATAAGCTGGAAAAGTCCCGTATTATACCATATCTAATATAATCCTTCTAAGCTATTGATATTATTACACTTTTATGCGGGAAAGCATTGTGGCCGAGACCGCCCTCTCAGCGGCAAACGGCCTGCTCTAAACGGCGGTGGAGACTCCGGAAGTCCGGTACAGGCCGGATTTTTACCCTTGGCAGGGGGCGGGGTATTCTGATAAACTGTTGAAAATCAAGAAAACCCGGAAGCGCGATGGAAAAGGCGATAGAACTGATAGATGTCCGGAAGCATTTTAACGGCACCCATGCCGTGCGTGGGGTGTCCTTCGAGGTGCTCGACGGCGAGACCCTGGTGCTGCTGGGCTCCTCGGGGTGTGGGAAGACCACCATCCTGAAGATGATAAACCGCCTCATCGAGCCCTCATCCGGGGTCATAAGGATTAACGGGAAGGATATCCTCGGGCAAGACCCCATTGAAGTGCGGCGCTCCATAGGGTATGCCATACAGGGCATAGGGCTCTTCCCCCACATGAGCATCGCCGACAACGTCTCGGTGGTCCTGAGGCTCAAGGGCTGGCCCGAGGATAAGAAGAGGGACAGGACCGGTGAGGTGCTCGATATGGTGGGGCTTGAGCCCGAGACCTTCGGCCCCAGATACCCCGACGAGCTCTCCGGCGGCCAGCAGCAACGGGCCGGGGTGGCAAGGGCTCTGGCGGCGGACCCCGCCATACTCCTTATGGACGAGCCCTTCGGCGCACTGGACGCCGTAACAAGGAACGTGCTTCAGCAAGAGCTTTTAAAACTCAAGCAGACGATTAAGAAGACCATCGTATTCGTAACGCACGACATCTTCGAGGCCTTCACCCTGGCCGACCGCATCGCCGTGCTCCACGAAGGCCGGCTACAGCAGATAGGCACAAAAGAAGAGATAATCTCGGCCCCGAAGACCGAGTTCGTCAAGGACCTTCTTCTGAGACCGATAGAGCAGCTTAAGGACTTTAAGGAGGCCCACTGATGCCGGTTGAGTTCATCACAGAGCGTCTCCCCGAGTTGCTGCTACGCACAAGGGAGCACCTGCTCCTTACCGGGGTCTCCACAGGGGTGGCGGTGCTGGTTGGAATCCCGCTTGGCATTTATATCTCGCATCGGCTCTGGCTCAGGCCCTTTACGTTCGGACTGGTGGGGGTAGTGCAGACCGTGCCGAGTCTGGCGATGCTTGCCTTCCTGCTTGCCCTCATAGGGAAGATAGGCGTGGTGCCGGCGATAATCGCCCTTACGCTCTATGCGTTACTTCCGATAATCCAGAACACCGTGACCGGGCTTGAGGGCGTCTCGCCCGACATCCTTGAGGCCGCAGAGGGCATGGGCATGACCCCGAGACAGGAGATGCGGCTTGTGAAGCTGCCGCTTGCAAGGCCGGTGATAATGGCGGGCATAAAGACCGCTGCCGTAATAAGCGTGGGCATAGCCACGCTCTCGGCATTTATCGGGGCGGGCGGCCTTGGAGAGTTCATCAACCGCGGCCTGTCGCTTGCCGACACGAGACTCATACTGCTGGGCGCAGTGCCCTCGGCGATGCTCGCCCTGTACGTGAGCTTCGCGATATCCTCTGTGGAGTGGGGTCTTAACGAAAGAAGAAGGAAGAACCTCGGGGCCCTGTCCGGCAGGCCGGGCCTGTTACTGTCGCTGGCGCCCCTCGCGGTCTTGTTTCTAATCGGTGGTGCTGGCACGCTCTGGCAGGCCGGGCCGAAGGGGGCCGTAAAAATCGGCAGCAAGAATTTCACCGAGCAGCTTATCCTTGCCGAGATGCTGGCCCAGAGAATTGAGGCCACGGGCCTCAGCGTTGAGAGACGTTTCAACCTCGGCGGCACGATGGTCTGCCACGAGGCGCTCGCAAAGGGCGAGATAGACATGTACCCCGAGTACACGGGCACGGCCCTGACCGCGATACTCAAGAGCGAGACACGGCCCACGGACCCCGACGAGGTCTACGCCCTCGTCTCACGCGAATACCTGAAACGGTTCGATCTTCGCTGGTTAAAACCCTTCGGGTTTAACAACACATACGCCTTTGCCGTTACAGAGGAAGCGGCGGAGAAGTCCGGCCTGCGCAGGGTCAGCGACCTAAGGGACCACGCGCCTTCGATGAAGGCGGGATTTACGTCGGAGTTTTCGGAGCGGCCCGACGGGTATCCGGGGTTCAGGCGAGCATATGGCATCGAGTTCGGAAAGGTCCTGGACCTCGACCCCTCCCTGATGTACGACGCCCTTAAAAAAGGTCAGGTGGACATAATCATCGCCTTCTCCACAGACAGCCGCATCCCCGGCTACCGCCTTAGCATCCTTGAGGACGATAAATCGTTCTTCCCGCCCTACCACGCCGCGCCGGTGCTCCGCGCGGGGGTGCTTGAGGAATTCCCCGAGGTGGGCGCGGCCCTGGCCCAGCTTTCGGGGCTTATAGACGACAGGACCATGCAGCTTTTGAACTTCGAGGCCGACCAGAAAAAACGGGAAGTCGCCGAGGTCGTACGGGAGTTTTTGGAGGGCAAGGGGCTTTGACCGGAAGCCCGGGGAGGTGCTTTCTCAGCCCTCTTTACTATGTAAAACCCCGCTCTATCTGTTAAAATTCTAAAGCGACATTTTCCAATTGTATGCTGCCGAAATCAGGGACGAAAACAGATGACGAACATGGCCCGTGCGACCGTTATAGTAATTCTGGCAATATCTTTTCTTGCGCTGCCGGCGTCAGCCTTCGAGGCAGTGTCCG
>DAOUWH010000011.1 GCA_030667205.1 Nitrospirota bacterium | reverse complement strand
GTCGAGGATTTTGCCCCCTATAACCCCATCTTCTCTCATTGCGTCCGTAAGGACGCGGTGCTGCAACTTCACCAGAAAGAGGGGCTTCACATCCTGAGGAAGTATCTTGTCTTCGGCCTGCCTTTTTATCTTGTAGAGAGGTACTATGCCGGCTCTTTTAAAAACGTCACCGTCGTATCGGAGCAAAGCAGGCTAAAGTACGGCCTCGGCCCCGAGGCCCCGGTGATATCGCACGGGTTTGACGAGAGCTACCTCTCGGTCGAGGGTGGCGAGGGCGATGACGGGGGCTACCTCCTCTTTATGGGCAGGCTCGAGATGGATTCAAAGGGGCTTGACATTCTTTTCGATGCTCTTGGGATGCTCCGGGGAGTCCATGTAAAGATTGCCGGCAAGGGCAAGGACGAGGCGAAGGTCAGAAAACTTGCGTCGCTTGAGAAGAACAACAGGATAGAGATGCTCGGCTTTGTGGAAGGAAAAGACAAAAGAGACGTCCTCAAAGACTGTACCGCCCTTTTGTTTCCGTCGAGGTTCGAGGCGCAGGGTATTGTCGTACTGGAGGCCGCGGCCTTCGGAAAGCCGGTCATCGTAAGCGACATCCCGGAACTTGCGTATGTCGTAGAGGGGGGCTTTGGGCTTTCTTGCAGGCGCGAAGATGCAAAGGACCTCGCGGGAAAGATAAAATACCTTATGGAAAATAAAGACCTTCGGGCCGGGATGGGCGAGAAGGCAAGACATTACGCAAAAGACTTTACGTGGAACGAGATAGCCGACCGGTACGAGGGATTCCTGCTGCAGGCGCTAAGGGGCAATGGGTAAGAAGCTGCCCTATATACTGGCCTTTATTGTCCCGTTTATAGCATATTCTCCGACCCTGCTGGGGACGTTTTACTACGACGACAATGTCGTGTTCTTCGGCCACCAGGTAAAGGTGCTTGCGGAGGACCCCCTCTCGGTGTTCAGCGCAAGCACCCACTATCTGCCGGGCGCTCCAAGGAGCATACATGTCTTTTTCCTTCTTTTGATATATAAGGCCTTTGGCGCGGCGCCGCTTCCGTACCACGTATTCAACCTCCTTCTGCACAGCGGCACGACGCTGCTTGTGTTTCTGCTCCTAAGGAGAATCTTTACTCCCGTGCGGGATGAAGGCCCCGATCTCGAAGGTAAAGAGCCAGTGGCTCCAGAGGTACCGGTGGCTCCGCTAATCGGGAGCCTTCTGTTCGGCCTCCACCCCATCCATGTGGAAAGCCTGACGTTTGTCACCCTGGGGGGCACGGACGTGTTCTATACGTTTTGGGCGCTCCTTAGCCTGATGTGCTATATATGGTTCAGGGACTCCGCACTAAGGGGGCCTAAAAATTATGCGCTTCTTGTGGCTTCCGCGCTTGCCTTTTATTTCGCCCTGCTCAGCAAGGAATCGGCAATCTCTTTTGTGCTTGCATATCCGCTTACGGAGTTTGTGCTCAGAAAGAAGGGATACCTGTGGGCCCTGCCACATGCCGCGGTGCTTGTCTTTCTGAAGCGGGGGCTCGTTTTGGGCATCGCTCCGGCGGTTGTCAGGGAGGTTGCCCAGGCCGCCCCGGGCGCCCCGGGCGCGGCGGCAGGCCCTGAGGCTATTTTAAAAAGCCTTGGTTTCTTTATGAAGAGCCTGCTTGTTCCTTACCCCCATATGCCTTTTATAAAGGAGTTCGGAAGCGCCCCGGTGCTCTATGCCTTTGCTGCCATGGCAGTTCTGTGGCTTATCGCGGGCATTGTGTTTAGAAAGCGGGTAATCGCGTACTCTGCGCTGTGGTTTGTGGGGGTCTCGGCGCCCTATCTCTTTGTGCCGACCGTTGCCGCCAATATCGCAATCACCGCAGAGCGCTACATCTACGCCCCGTCGGTCGCGGTGGCCTTTGTCGGGGCGTGGGCTGTCATGGCCGCCTCTGGAAAAGAAAGGCTTAAGTCTCTCGTAATGCCCGCGGCAGTATTCGTGCTCGTTGCCTACAGCGTGCTCGGAGCGGTTTATTTCTATCAGGCGTGGCGCTCCGAGGAGGCCTTCTGGGGGTACGCGATAAAGACTAACCCCGAGTATGTCTCCGCGCATACGAACCTCGCCTCCATCGAGTTTGAAAAGGGCAACAGGCAGAGGGCCAAAGATATTCTCATCGAGGGGCTCGGAAAGAGGAAAGGCATGCCCGCGGAGTTTGCACAGACGGCATATACCCTTGGCAGCATATACAGGGAGGAGGGCGACCTCTGGCGTGCCGAGGGCTATTTCCTGCAATCGCTGCAATATGCGGGTTATGAGTTTTCATTTACCGCGCTGGGCTTCCTGTATCTCGATACCGGGAGGCCCGAGCGGGCGAAGTGGGCCTTCGAGGGTGCCTTGAAATTCAGGCAGAGCCCGAGGTCGCTTGCGGGGCTGGCCCTTGCGCACCTCAGGCTCGGGGACAAACAAAAGGCGGGGGTTTATGCCAGAGGCGCATATAAGCTTGCGCGGGACCCGGAGCTCAGGGCCTTTGCCGCGAGGCTTATGAAGGAGGCATCGAAATAAAAGTCCTGATAATGAACAGGCGCGACATCAAAAACCCCCTTGGCGGGGGCGCGGAGGGGTACACGCACGAGGTCGCAAAGGGTCTCCTGGAGGGGGGCTGTGAGGTAACGGTGTTTTCGAGCCGCTTTAAAGGCTCTTCAGAGGAAGAGGTTATTGACGGCGTCCGCCACCTGAGGGCGGGTAGCGAATTTACGGTCCACTTCAAGGGTTTTCTCCACGCCCTGAGGCACAGGAAGGACTACGGCCTTATCATCGACGAGTACAACGGCCTGGGATTTTTCGGCTTCCTCCTGCCCCGGAGCATGATACTCATACACCAGCTTTACAGGGAGTTCTGGTTCAGGGGGCTGGGCCCCCTGGGGATAATTCCCTATATCATTGAGCCGCTCCTTCTTAGGTGCTACAGGAAGAGGCCCGCCGTTACGGTCTCGGACTCCACAAAACAGGACCTCAGGGAACTGGGTTTCAGGGACGTAAGGATAGTGATGAACGCCCTATCGAACCCGGTCCTTCCCTCGGTGCCCGAAAAGGAAGAGCACCCTACGATAATGTTCCTTGGCAGGTTCGCCCCTACAAAAAACCCCCTCGGCGCGCTCGAGATATTCCGGCACGTAAAGACCGAAATTCCCGCGGCCCGGCTCTGGATGGTGGGCTCGGGACCCCTTGAGTCTGAACTTAAGGACAAGGCCCAGGCTGACGAGGACGTGACCTTTT
This sequence comes from Nitrospirota bacterium, assembly GCA_030667205.1. GTDB lineage: Bacteria > Nitrospirota > Thermodesulfovibrionia > Thermodesulfovibrionales > JdFR-86 > DAOUWH01. The sequence goes on along the minus strand of DAOUWH010000011.1, from coordinate 10,058 downwards.
TCGGTTATGTGGAGGAGGAGCGGAAGTTCGAGCTCCTGAGGCGCGCGCACATAATAGTGGTGCCGGGCGTAAGGGAGGGTTTCGGGATTAACGTCATCGAGGCGGCCTCGCAGGGCACCCCTGCGGTGGGCTACGACGTGCACGGCCTGAGGGACTCGATTCAGGACGGCGAGACCGGCCTCCTTGCCTCGGGCCCCGGGGATGCAGCGCTGAAGGTTCGGAGTCTCCTGAAGGACCCGGAGCTTTACGGGAAGATGACCTTAAGGTGCCTTGAGTACGCAAGGGGGTTTAACTGGCAGGGCCGCAGGGAGGAATTCCGGCAGGCGCTCAAGGAGATGGGACTCCTGCCACGAAGTTATGGCCGCCCCCAGGCATAACCCGGCGCAATCTTTAGGAAAGCTCTTTTTGCCTTGACACTAACCTGAAGTTTGGATTATAGTTAACCGAGAATTTAAGCCACTTTCCGGCCCGTTATGGCCGGTTGGTTATCCGGTTTAAAATAATTCACGAAAGGGGGTGAAAATATGAAGAAAGCCGCAACCCTCATTACGATCCTCGCAGTGCTCGCATTCGTAGGCTCCGCACTGGCAACCACTCCGGACAAGACCACTGAGTACGCAGGCGGCCCGATGGGCAAGGTAGTCTTTGACGGCAAGACGCACGCTGACGCAGGCAACAAGTGCATGGACTGCCACCCGAAACTCTTCCCGATGAAGGCTGGCGTTACAAAGGTCACCATGCCGCACAACGATGGTGAGCTTTGCCATGCATGCCATACCGGCGAGGAAGGCAAGCCTTCGAAGACCTGCACATCCTGTCATAAGAAGTAAGCAGGGCCTTTTGTTAAAGGAACTGATAAGAAATTAAAAAGCAGGGGTTTTTTTAAAAGCCCCTGCTTTTTGTTTGAGGGAGAGGAATTGCCCGGCCCCTGCCGGCTCTCTCTAAAGCCTTATCTCGATGAAGGCCATCTCGCGGAGGCTTCTGAGCCAGTCGACATATGCGTCGCTGAAGCGCTCCTCGGACAACACTTCCCGTATTCCCCTTGTTTGTTCGAACTTGATTATGTGCAAGCCCTTTGCCGTCCTGAAGGGTTGGCTGAACTGGCCCGGGGAGAGGCCCTCGAGCGCGGATGCGAACTCACCGACCATCTTGCTCTTCTGGACGAAGCCCAGGTCGCCGCCGGCGGAGGCCAGAGGGCCCTCGGAGTGTTTTAAGACAAGCTCTTTAAAATCCGCCCCGGCCTCAAGCTCGGCCATTACGGCATCGGCCCTGTCCTGCGCGTCCGGCGTGTCCTTTAAAAAAATCTGGCTTAGCCTGTAGAACGCGTCTCCGGAGGGGGCGCCTTGCAGGTCCTCGTCCGTGATGACTATTTTGCTTCTGACCTCCATTTCCAGGAGCCTTCCGGTAATTATCTGCTCGCCAATCCTTTCACGGTACTCTTCCATGGTAAAGCCTTCGTCCCTGACGATCTTTGCGTACTCTTCGTCGCCCATCTGGTACTTTTTCTTTATACCCTGCACTGCGGCGTCTATGTCGCGCTCGCCAACCGTAATGCCGAGTTTTCGGGCCTCCTGGAGATGGAGTTTTGTGTTAATCATGTTCTCGAGGAACAGGGCCTCGTTTTCCTCGAAGATGGCCTTTTTCTGCTCGACGCTGAGTGATTTCATCTCCTTGGCCATCTCGAACTCCATGGCTTTGTAGAGTTCGCCCCATGTTATGGCCTCGTCGTTTACCACGGCCACGACCCTGTCGAGCATTATCCCGGCGGCCCCGGCCCCGGAGGCGCAAACTGCCGCGAGCAATGCGATTGTAATCAGTGACTTCAGGATTTTCATAGGCTAATTTCTGACTATCTTGGCGGTCTTCTGCATCTCCGCAATCAAGTGGGTCAACATGGCCTGCCGTTTCTTACTGATGAGCATTGCCGTTATCTCGGCGCTGGCCTCATCGAGGGTCTTTGCCCTCTCATGCTCCCTCTCCTTTATGCGGAACATGAAATACCCTTTCGCTGCCCCGTAGGGTCCGCAATACTCACCTTCTTTTATTTCCTTAAGCGGCAGGGCTATCTCGGGCCTGAAGAAATCGGGGTTGGCCCAGCTGTAGTCGCTGACAGTGGCCTGTTTTTCCTCGGAGAGTCTGTCGGCCAGCGCGTCGAAGCCGGTTTTCCCCTCCTTCAGCTCTTTTACTATCTCCTCGGCCTGCTCTTCGGTAGTGGTCTGGATGAACCTCAGGTGTACGGATTCCGGAACGAGAAACGGTGTGGGGTTTGTCTTGTAAAATTCCGTTATCTCTTCATCTGTTATGCCTTCCTCATCGGCGAGGGAGAGGCCGAATTTCCGGACTACAAGATTTTCCCTCACAATATCCCTGAACGCATCGACGCTGAGAGAGCTTTCCCTGAGGCTCTTGGTGAAGGCCTCCTGGCCCATCCTCTGTCTGATGCGGTCCATTTCGGCGTTGACATCCTCCTTGGAGACGGTGATACCCTTTTTCGTTGCGCCCTGCAATACCAGTTTGTCCGAGATAAGCTGGTCAAGCACCGCATCCCTGAGGGCCGGCTCGTTAATGACCGTACCGCGGGCCTTGTGCCCCTTGATCCTTTCGTTAAGATGCCACTTTAAGGCGTTTTGAGATATTTCCGCCCCGTTGACCACGGCGGCGGGCTTTTTCTGGCAACCCACGGAAAATACTAAAAAGACAGCCAATAACAAAACAATGTGTCGTCTCACAGAGTCCTCCTTTAACATATCCTTGGCAGCTGCTCTCCCTGGAGCATCTGAAGTATGCGGCTTCCGCCTATCCCGGTTTTCAGGATGGCCGCCCCGGCAGGTTCGGCCTCGACACTGCCGATGATAGCAGCCATCTCGCCTGAGGGGTGTTTACCTATTGCCTCAAGAAGATATTCTGCCACATCGGGGCGCACCAGGGCAACCAGAATGCCCTCGTTTGCTACATAAAGAGGGTCAAGGCCGAGGAGGTCGCACGCACCCCTCACGCCCGGCACCAGGGGTATGAGCTCCTCTTTAATGCTCATGCACAGGTTTGTTTCGCGGGCGAACTCATTAAGGGTGGTGGCGAGGCCCCCTCGTGTGGGGTCCCTCATAAGGCATACACCCTCGGGCCTCTTCAGCATGTCCCTGACAAGGGTGCTCAGGGGGGCCGTGTCGCTCAGTACCGGGGGGTCGAAGCTCAGGCCGTTTCTTTCGGCCATGACCGCCATGCCGTGGTTTCCGATGCTGCCGCTGATGATTATCCTGTCGCCGGGGCTGACGCGCGATGCCGAAAGCTCCACTTCCTCGGGTATGATGCCCACCCCTGCGGTGTTGATGAAGATGCCGTCGCCCTTGCCGCGCTCAACTACCTTGGTGTCGCCCGCCACGATTTTTACGCTGGCTGCTTTTGCCGCCTCTGCCATCGATGAGACGATGCGCACGAGGTCGTCGAAGGGAAGGCCCTCCTCGATTATGAACCCGGCGGTCAAATAAAGGGGCCTGGCACCGACCATCGAGAGGTCGTTTACGGTGCCGTTTACCGCAAGCTCGCCGATGTTTCCGCCCGGAAAGAATATCGGGGAGACCACGTAGGAGTCAGTACACATGGCGAGCCTGCCCTCTGCCTTTGCGTCAAGCACCGCGGCGTCCGAGAACATGCCCTCCATCCCGAAGGCAGGGGCGAAATGATTGGCGATAAGCTCGTGCATCATGCTCCCGCCGCTTCCGTGCCCCATGAGTATCTTATCCACTTAAAGCTCCTCCGTATTTGTAGTATGCCGCGCAACTGCCCTCGGTGCTTACCATGCACGCGCCCACGGGTTTCTCGGGGGTGCAGGCCTTTCCAAAGAGCGGGCAGTCCGGGGGAAGCTTTAAACCCCTTAAGACCTCGCCGCAGGAGCACGCTTTTGGTTCGGGGTGTTCGGGCACGTCCACATCGATTATATTTCGGATGTCGCGGGCTTCATATGTTTCATTAAGCGCAAGGCCGCTTGCGGGGATGGTGCCTATGCCCCTCCAGTGGGCGTCCGCAGGCTTGAAAACCTCGCCTATTGTCTCGACCGCCCTGGGATTTCCCTCTTCCCGGACAACTCCCCGGTACTGGTTCTGCACTTCGGGCGCCCCGGCGTCTATCTGCGTAAGGAGCATGAGTATGGCCTCCAGTATGTCCTCGGCCCCGAACCCGGCGATGACCGAGGGCACGCCGTAGTCGCTTGCGAGGAAGCCGTAGGGACGGCTCCCGATGATGGTGCTTACGTGACCCGGCAGTATGAAGCCGTCGACCTTTACCTCCGGGGCATCGAGCAGCGCCCTCAGGGCCGGGGGCACGAGTTTGTGAGCGGGATAGGCGTAGAAGTTTTCGATGCCCTGTTCCACGGCGCTCTTTATGGTCGATGCGACCAGCGGGGAGGTGGTCTCAAAGCCCGTGGCGAAAAAGACCACCTTTTTATCCCTCTCATTCTGGGCTACCTTAAGCGCATCGAGAGGGGAGTAAACGACCCTTACGTCGGCGCCCCCGGCCCGTGCGCCATAAAGAGAGTCATTGCCCCCGGGCACCCTCATCATGTCCCCAAACGTAACGAGCACGACGCCTGGCGCACTGGCAAGCGCGATTGCAGTATCCACATCTTTAATAGGTGTCACGCATACGGGGCAGCCGGGGCCGCTGAGGAGCGTTATGCCCTCGGGTATTAGGCTCCTTATGCCGTGGCGGAATATGGCCACGGTGTGGGTGCCGCAGACCTCCATGAGCTTAAGCGGCCTGCCGGCCCTCCCGGCAAGCACCTCGATGGCACGGGTTAGCTCTTTGACACTACGGTCCATATGCGTTCAAATTTCTCCTGCTTTAAATTTCTCTCTCAGTATATATGCCTGCCCGAGCGATATGCCGCCGTCGTTAAGAGGGACGATCTCGTTGGAGTATACATTATAGCCCAGCGCCCGGAGGGCCGCCTCCAGTTTCGTAAGGAGATAGTCGTTCTGAAAGACCCCGCCGCTGAGGGCCACGTCGCTGAGGCCGCTTAGCTGAGAGAGCTTCTGAACCACTCTTAGCACTGCCATTATCACGGTATTGTGGAACCTGGCGGCTATGACGCCCTTGTCCACGCCCCCTCTGAGGTCGTTGATTATGCCGATTACGGCGTAGGTGAAATCCACCTCCATGGGGTCTTTAAAAGTGATATCAAGCGGGTAGTCGCCATTTTCGTCCTCCACGGCCGCGGCCTCAAGAGCCATCGCGGCCTCTCCCTCGAAGGTGTTTTCCTCCGCAGTGCCAAGCAGCGCCGAGACCGCATCGAAGAGCCTCCCGGCCCCTGAGCTGAGGGGAGAGAACTCTTCAAGCCCCGCAAGCTTTAGAATCGCGCTGACCTTTTCTTCGCCGTAGCGCTCGATAAAGCCGATGTCTTTGAGGTATCTTAAAGCCTCTCCGCCTGCGGCCTCTCTTACGTAGCTTATGGCGGTCCTCCATGGCTCCCTGACGGCCTGTTCCCCGCCCGGAAGGGGCACTGCCTTTAGGTGGGCCGCCCTTGTGAATTCGAGCGCATCACCGATTAAAAACTCTCCGCCCCAGAGCGTGCCGTCGGTGCCGTAGCCCGTGCCGTCCATGGCGACCCCGATGACCTTGCCCGCAAGGCCGTGCTCGGCAATCACCGATGCCATGTGGGCGTGGTGGTGCTGTACGCCGAGCTTTTTGATGCCGTCCTGCTTCAACGCCCATTGTGTTGAAAGGTATCCGGGATGCAGGTCGTGGGCAAGGGCAACGGGTGCTGCCCTGTATACCGCTTTTAGATTTTCGAGCGTCTCCTCGAAAAATTTTAAGGTCTCGTAGTTTTCCATGTCCCCGATGTGCTGGCTTACGATCGCGAACGTGCCGCGCATGAGCGTGAAGGAGTTTTTAATGTCAGCCCCCGTGCCGAGCACATCGGGGCCGTCGGAGTGCAGCGCGACGGGCTCCGGGGTATAGCCCCGTGCCCTTCTTACGAAGCGCACCTTATCCGTGAGCTTCAGGACCGAGTCGTCGGCCCTCATGAAAATGCCCCTGTCGTGGTCTAAAAAGGCATCGGCAATATCTCCAAGTTTTTCACTGGCCTCCCCGCCATTTATCTGTATGGGCTCTTCCGTGAGGTTGCCGCTGGTCATTACCATGGCCGTAAAGCCCTCCATTACAAGATGATGTAGCGGCGTGTATGGGAGCATGAAGCCCAGGTGCCTGTTCCCCAGGGCAATATCCTCCGGAAGGTCGCCATGTGCCTTTTTAAGAAGCACAATGGGCCTTCGCAAGGAAAGGAGCAGGGCCTCTTCCCCGTCGGATACGTGGCAGAATCTTTTTATCGTCTCGACGTCCGGGGCCATGAGCGCGAAGGGTTTTCGATTCTTCCGCTTCCGGTCCCTTAAGTTCTTGACGGCTACGGGGTTGGTGGCGTCGCACGCAAGGTGAAAGCCCCCGAGACCTTTTACAGCGACCACGGCCCCGTCCTTTAAGAGTTTCTTAACCTCATCGATTGCCGCCTCGCCCTCCAGGGCGGGGTCGCTACCGAGGAGCTTTACCCCGGGGCCGCAGACGGGGCACGCGTTTGGCTGGGCGTGGAAGCGCCTGTTAGTGGGGTCGTCGTATTCGCCCTGGCACTCGGGGCACATCGTGAATTCAGACATCGTGGTGTTTGGCCTGTCGTACGGTGTGCTCTTGGTAATCGTGTAGCGGGGGCCGCAGTTGGTGCAATTTATAAATGGATAGCGGAAGCGCCTGTCGGCGGGCTCGAAAAGCTCCTTTAAACAGTCCTCGCAGACAGAGACATCAGGGGAGACGTGGGTAAAACTTCCGCCCCCCTTGCTTTCGACGATCTGAAACGCCTCATATCCGTAAGGGGGCATGGGCGTGATCTCTACCGATTCGATGGCCGCAAGCGGCGGCGTCTCCTTTGAAAACCTTTCTATGAACTCTCCGGCCCCGGCGCCTTCTATGTCTATGGTTACGCCGTCTCCGGTGTTTGCCACGACGCCATTTAGCCCCAACCCGGTGGCAAGCCCGTAGACGTAGGGCCTGAAGCCCACGCCCTGCACAGTGCCTTTTACCTTTATAAAAAGCCTCTGCGACGGGGACACAGTCCCCCCTTTATCGGAATTTTCAGCCATAGCTCTGTGCGGTAAGACGTATTTATATTATAAAGGGTTTAGAGGTCGCTTGCAGGCCGGGATAAATTTATTAAGAGGGCTACTTCAGTTTAAGGAGCTTGTTCCCGGAAAACCTTGACCTGCCCGTGTGTTTTACTTTATCTTAACTGGACACTTACACCTGAAAAGGAGCGTATGCCGTGAAGAAAATCAAGGTCGGCATCATAGGCGGCTCGGGCCTCGACGACCCGAAGCTCATGAAAGACATCAGGGAAAAGACAGTTAAGACCCCATACGGAAGACCCTCCTCGACGCTCACCACGGGGAAGATTAGCGGCATCGAGGCCGTGGTGCTGGCCCGGCACGGCAGGGGCCACACGATTTACCCAACAGGGGTAAACTACAGGGCCAACGTCTACGCCCTCAAAAAGGCGGGCTGCACGCACATACTGGCAACCACCGCCGTTGGCTCCCTCAGAAAGAAGATGAGGCCCGGAGACCTCGTCTTCGTGGACCAGTTCATAGACATGACAAAGCACAGGCCGCTTACCTACCACGACGAAAAGGTCATACACACCTCCATGGCAGAGCCCTTCTGCGCGGAGCTAAGGGCGCTCCTTTCGAAGACCGCGAAGGCCCTTAAGCTCAGGCACCACAAGAAGGGCACGGTAGTGACGATAGAAGGCCCCAGGTTTTCCACCAGGGCCGAAAGCCACATGTGGCGCATCCTCGGCGCGGACGTCATAAACATGTCCACAGTGCCCGAGGTAATACTGGCAAGGGAGCTTGGCATCTGCTACCAGTCCATCGCCATGAGCACGGATTACGACTGCTGGAAGGAAGATGAAGAGCCCGTGACCTGGGACATGATAGTGAGGACGATGGAGAAGAACGCAGGAAACGTCAAGGAGCTGCTTTTACGGACGATCCCGAAGATAAAGTTCCTGGAATGCGAATGCAGGGGGGCATAGGCCCTTTCAGATAGACCGGGGGGCATGGGCCCTTTCAAATAAAAATGAAACTGAAAATTATACACAGGAGGTAAGAGATGCCTATTAAATCCAGAATCCGCACTGTGCCGGACTATCCCAAGAAGGGGATAATGTTCAGGGACATAACCACTCTTATCAAAGACCCCGTGGGCTTCAGGCTTGTGATAGATAACCTCACCCAGCGCTATATCAACGGCGAGGTGGACTTCGACGTGATAGTGGGCATCGAGTCGCGCGGTTTCATTATCGGCGGAGCGCTTGCCTACACCCTTGGCAAGGGCTTCGTGCCCATCAGGAAGACAGGGAAGCTTCCCGCGGATATAGTCACTCAGGAGTACGAGCTTGAGTACGGCACCGACCAGATAGAGATACACCGGGACGCCCTTGGCAAGGGCGCAAAGGTGCTCCTGGTGGACGACCTTCTGGCCACGGGCGGCACGGCGCTTGCGGCTGCGGCACTCGTGGAGAAGCTCGGGGCCAAGGTGGCCGAGATGTGCTTTATCGTGGACCTGCCGGAAGTGGGGGGCGCAAAGAAGCTCAAGAAGAAAGGTTACAAGTTCTTCGCCCTTACGGAGTTCGAGGGGGACTAAGCCGGGCTTTACGCCGACCTTGCGAGGCGGACAAGAAGAGCGAGCACGAAGCAGGCCGAGGCCGCCATGATAACCGATGGCCCGGAGGGGATGTTCAGGTAAAACGACATCACGATGCCACCGCCGAAAGACACCACCCCGATAATCGGCGCAACAAGCATGAACTGCTTAAAACTTCTGCTTACCACCTTTGCGCTTGCCGCCGGGATGACGACCATGGCGTTTGCCAGTATTACGCCGACGAGCTTGATGCTGAGGGCAATTGTGACGGCTATGAGCGCGATGAGGGAGTAGTCGTAGCGCTTGACCTTCAGGCCTTCGGCCTCGGATATCTCGGGTATGAACGAGGACTTGATAAGCTCTTTCCTGTTCAATGAAAAATAAACGAGGAAGACAGCCAGAAGCCCCGCCGAAAGCCAGATGTCAACGGGTCTGATTAAAAGTATGTCTCCAAGTAAAAATTGCACAAGGCTCTGTTGCCCGAGCCCCTTTACCGCGATAAGTATTATGCCCAGGGCAACCGTGGCCCCGAAGAAGACACCCAGCACCGTATCGCGCGAAAGCGGGAATGCGTTCCACACCTCCGAAGCGGCAAACGCTATGACCAGGCTGAAGACTATCAGAAACACCGTGGGCTCTATGCCCGATATGATGCCCAGCGCCCCGCCGAGTATTGCGGCGTGGGCGATGAAGTTCGAAAAGAAGGACATGCCCCGTGTAACGACGAAAAGGCCCATCAGCGAAAGCAGCACGCCGAGGATGAGGCCCATCAAGAGGGCCTCGCGCATGAAGGGATACCTTAAAAATTCCAGTTCCACTACTCCTCTTCCTGCGCCAGGGGCACGCCGCAGTGCGTGCAGTAATTGGCGGTCTCCCCGGCGTGGTGTGCGGGGCCGAAAAGGGCCGTAATCTTCTCTTCGATGCCGGGGCTTTTGGCGTCCTCGAAGAAATATTCCTTGTGTCCCACGCCGAGGACGTGGGTGGAGACGTGCTTTATCGCGGAATAATCGTGGGAGACGAGCATTACGGCGATGCCCTTTGCCCGGAGGTCCTCTATTATGCAGAGTATGCAGTTTGCCCCGCGGGCGTCCACCCAGCTTGTGGGCTCGTCCATTATCAGGAGGCCGGGCTCTTTTATCAGGGCATATGCCAGTAGCGCCCTCTGCATCTGCCCGCCGGAGAGGTCGCCGACCTTTTTCTCAAGGAGCTTTCGGAGCTCGAGCATGTCGATGTACATCTCCATTTCTTTGCAGTGCCTGCTGAGGTTGAGCATCTCCATCAGCGTGATGGGGAAAGTCCTGTCAAGCTCCATCCTCTGGGGGATGTATGCGACCCGGCCCTCATGCTCCGGCCCTCCGGGGGCCTGCCCAAAGAGC
>DAOUWH010000056.1 GCA_030667205.1 Nitrospirota bacterium | reverse complement strand
TACAGCAGGGTATAATCGCCCACCGAAGGGGCTGTCTCGTATGCGGCGCCGAGGTTGCGCAGGGCCTCTGCGTAGTTGCCTGCCTTGTAAAAACCGATGCCGGCCGTGAAGTAGGAGTCCCCCTTGCCGGGGTCTTCGCTGGCCGGGGCAAGGGCTGGAAGCAGCAGCAGTAGTAAAACTATTATGGAGGTGCGGACTCTCATAACCCACCTGCCGGAAGCCCTGCCGGGGGCGTAAGGGCGACCCTGTATTCACGGGTCTTAGTCTCCCTGGGGACGCCTATAACCATGGTAGAGTTATATTAACCGAATATCCGCGGTATTGGCAATAAAGGATTTTAGAGGAAAGTCTGAAAACTTACGGCTGAAAGACTTGTTTAATTTGGATTTTTTATCCGTAGCTATGTTATATTTTTCTATGGACGAAGCCCCTGCCATACACGGTGCGCCAAACGAGCCGAAATACCTCAGGGAAGCGCGGTTCCTCCTTGAGACCCTCTTTGCCTACTTCAAGAAGCACCCCGAAGAGGGCTACGTGGACAAGCAGGATACGGTCAAACTCATAAGGGCGAAGCACGCGGCTTTCCGGGACGGCTATATGGGCTTTGAGCAGATGCTCCTTTACATCGTTTAGAATCTCGTTGAGACGACTCGTGCGCTTGATGAGACCCGCGTTGATGAGGAAGAAGAACAGTCCGAGTTCTTCGAGCAGTTCCATATAGTGGTCAGGTGCTTCGAAAGATACGACCACGCCCAGAGCCTGATAGGGATGATCGCCTTTACCGAGAACATGGAGCTCACGGAGCCCATGCTAAGGAGCTTTCTGAAGATAAAGCAGGAATTCGACAAGTTCGAGAAGGGGCTTTTTAATGAGCTTTTCGTCACCGACCTCATCGCCAACGAATACATATCTTATTACGGGAAGAAGAAGTTAAGGGCCCTTTCCGAGGGGCTCGAGGAAGCCTTTGACAGGCAGTCGATTAACCGCTTGCTCGATGGGGTAAAGACAATAGCGGATGAGGAGCGCCTTTACCGCCAGTCGTATAGGCTGCTTAAAAAAGCGCTCAAGAAGAAGTACAGGTCGTACCTTGACATCGTCGGAAGCACCGAGGACCTCAAGCCTTACATCTTAAAAATCCTTAAAGCCAACGGAATCGCCGAGCTTCCGGAGAACCTTATAGAGAAGATACTGCTTGACCTGAGAAAAGAGTTTTTCTACGTGCACAATATCCTGCCTGTGATAAAAAGCGGACTGGGTACGGAACTCAGGGATGATTTCCTGAAAAACAGCGGTCTGGACAAGGGCTACATAGAAGAGCTCGAAAGCGAATATCTTACCGACCAGGAAAGAGAAAAAATGACTGGCGGTGACAATTTCCTGTTTTAACCGTTCCCGCCTTTATCAATGTTCAAGTGGTGAAATTGGACTATGGAGGCGGCGAGCGGATTCGAACCGCTGAATCGAGGTTTTGCAGACCCCTCCCTTAACCACTTGGGTACGCCGCCTGATCCGGATAAATTAAAAACCCGGGATATATAAATATGAACCCGGGTATAAGTTCATGGAGCGGGTAACGGGATTCGAACCCGTGACCCCAACCTTGGCAAGGTTGTGCTCTACCACTGAGCTACACCCGCAAATACAATTTAATGTTATTATACAACTGGTTTTAACAAAGCAAACCAATTAGTTTGTATAGTAAATATTAATTAATATAAGGGTGATTTGTCAATATGACGGCCATACCGGACATTGAACAGTTTAAAAATCTCTGCAAAAAGGGCAACCTCATACCTGTTTACAGGGAGACCCTTGCCGACCTGGATACCCCTGTCTCGGCGTTTCGGAAGCTCGGCGAAAGCCCTTCGTTTCTTCTTGAGAGCGTTGAGGGCGGCGAGATGTGGGCCAGGTACTCGTTCCTTGGCATAAGGCCATCAAAGATAATAAGGGGTTTTAAAAAGCGCATCGAGATTGTTGGCGCCGACGGGACCGAGACCCGTGAGGTGGACGACCCTATTTCGTTTCTGAAGGAAATAATGTCCGTTTACAAGGCGGTGGAGGCGGAGGGACTGCCGAGGTTCTTCGGGGGCCTTGTGGGCTACCTCGGCTACGACATGGTGAGGTTCATAGAGGACCTGCCTGAGAAAGACTGGGAGCAGAGACTGGACATGCCCGACATGTACCTCATGCTTGCCGATACCATGCTGATATTCGACAACCTCGAGCAGAAGATAAAGGTGGTCTCCAACGTGCACATGGACGGCTCAAGAGAGCCGGAGGAGGCCTATGCCGAGGCCGTGGCAAAGATAGACGGCATAATCGAAAGGCTTAAAACACCTGTGAGCGCAGGGCAGGAGCGGCCCGATAGCGCCGGGGCCGGAAAGTTCGTGTCCTCCTTTGGCCCGAAGGAGAAGTTCGAGGCCGCGGTCCTCAAGGCAAAGGAGTATGTCAGGGCCGGAGACGTCATCCAGGTGGTCCTGTCGCAGAGGTTCGAGAGGCCTTCCACCGCCGAGCCGTTGAGCATCTACAGGGCGCTGAGGGTCATCAACCCCTCTCCGTACATGTACTATCTCGACACGGGCGATGCCCATATCGTGGGCTCCTCGCCCGAGATACTCGTGAGGGCCGAGGGCGGGAAGATAACTTTGAGGCCTATCGCCGGCACACGAAGGCGGGGCGATACCGATGCCGAGGACCTTGAGCTTGAGGCCGACCTGAAGGCCGACCCCAAGGAGGTCGCAGAGCATATCATGCTCGTGGACCTCGGGAGAAACGACGTCGGGAGGGTCGCCGAGATGGGCTCTGTCAGGGTCACGGAGCTTATGAACGTGGAGCGTTACAGCCATGTGATGCACATGGTCTCAAACGTGCTTGGAGACCTCAGGGAGGACCTTGATTCGTTCGACGTCCTCAGGGCGAGCTTCCCGGCCGGCACCGTGACCGGTGCGCCCAAGGTCAGGGCGATGCAGATAATCGACGAGCTTGAGCCCACGAGGCGCGGGCCGTACGCGGGGGCTGTGGGATATTTCAGTTATTCCGGAAACATGGATACATGCATTACCATAAGGACGCTTGTGATCAAGGACGGGATGGTCTACGTTCAGGCCGGAGCGGGCATAGTGGCCGACTCTGTCCCGGAGAAGGAGTACCTTGAGACCGTGAGCAAGGCAAAGGGCATGATGAAGGCCGTTGACATGGCAGGGGAGATAGCGGACTGATGATATTGATGATAGACAATTACGATTCGTTTACTTACAACCTCGTACAGTACATCGGGGAACTGGGCGAGGATGTCCAGGTCTTCCGAAACGACAAGATAACGGTTCCAGAGATAGAGGCCCTCGGGCCGGAGCGCATCGTGATATCCCCGGGTCCCTGCACGCCGAAGGAGGCCGGAATATCGGTGGATGTGGCAAGGTATTTTACGGGAAAGGTCCCTCTACTTGGCGTGTGCCTCGGGCACCAGTCGCTTGCGGCGGCCTTCGGCGCCGAGATAGTGGTCGCGCCGGAGCTGATGCATGGCAAGACCTCTCTGATATACCATGACGGCAAGACCATTTATAAAGGCCTCGCGGACCCGTTTGAGGCCACGAGGTACCATTCGCTCATAATAAAGAAAGACACGCTCCCCGATTCGTTTGAGATAACCGCATGGACCGAGGGCGGTGAGATAATGGGCATCAGGCACAGGGAGCATCCCGTAGAGGGAGTCCAGTTCCATCCGGAAAGCATTCTTACCGGCGTGGGCAAGGACCTTTTGAGAAATTTTATTAATCTTGGGAGGAAACAGTGATAAAGAGGCCATAAATATGCTTGTAGGGGGCATCGCCCTGTCCGATGAGGAGATGTCAGGGTGCATGACGGAGATAATGGAGGGCAGGGCGACCGATGCGCAGATAGGGGCTTTTCTTACGGCCCTCAGGCTCAAGGGCGAGACCGTGGATGAGATAACAGGCGCTGCGCGGATCATGAGGGAGAAGGCCGCCACCATCAAGGCCCCGGAGGGCACGCTCGACACATGCGGCACCGGCGGAGATATGGCGGGCACGATAAACATCTCGACGACCGCCGCACTGGTGGCCTCGGCCGCCGGCGTGCCCGTGGCCAAGCACGGCAACCGCTCCGTATCGAGCCAGTCCGGAAGCGCCGACGTCCTGGAGGCCCTTGGCGTGAAGATAGACCTCGCCCCCGAGCAGGTAGAGAAGTGCCTCTTTGAGACGGGCTTCGGGTTTCTCTTTGCCCCGCTCTTTCACCCGGCGATGAAATACGCCATAGGGCCGAGAAAGGAAATCGGCGTCATGACGATATTCAATATACTGTGGCCGATTACGAACCCCGCAGGCGCGAAAAGGCAGCTCCTTGGCGTTTTCGCGGGCCACCTTACGGAGACCCTCTGCCGGGTGCTTGCCAACCTCGGGGCAGAGGACGTAATGGTCGTCCACGGCGAGGACGGCCTCGATGAGATTACCATCACCAACGGGACAAGGGTCTCCCGGTTTACCGATGGCAAATTCGAAAACTCAATAATCTCCCCCGAGGATTTCGACCTCAAAAGGGGCCAGTTAAGCGATATCACGGGCGCCGACAAGGAGACGAACGCGAAAATAACCCTTTCCATTCTCGAGGGAGAGAAAAGCCCCAAGCGCGATATCGTACTCATGAACTCGGCCGCGGCGCTCGTCGTTGCGGGCAAGACGGAAGACCTGAAGGAGGCCTTCTCGATGGCCGCCGAGGCGGTGGACTCCGGCGGGGCCAAGGAAAAGCTCGAAGAGATAAAAAAGTTTACCCAGAGCGTTTAAGGGGCACGGCACCTTTCCACCTGAATCGGGTGGCTGTAAATAAAATTTTTGCGAGAGTGCAGTTTGAAATTCCTGAATAAGCCGCTTGCCCATTTAATGCTTGTTGTCCTGTTGGGCCTCCTCGCGTACTCGAATACATCCAATGTCCCCTCCCGATTATGCAGCCGTACACAACAACCTTGGCAACGCCTATATTGCCAAGGGTCAATTGGACAAAGCGATAGAACATATTCGAACTGCCATGAGGCTGCACCCAAATTATGCGGAGCCCCATTACAACCTCGGGCGCGTATATTTTGAACAGGGGCTTATTGAGAAGGCGCGGAAAGAGTTCGAGACTGCGCTGATGATAAATCCCCGGCATTCTCAGACCAAGAGGTTTTTGGGTTACATCCAGATGGTGGACAGGTCCAGAGAATGACATTCCAGGTTTGTTCCGGGATTTCTTGGCTAAAACACGCGGATTTCCAGTAAAGACAGGCCTCTTGCCGAAACGAGGGCGTTTAGTGCAGTATATATTGTTAAACTATTAAGAGGAGATTTTTTGTCCATTAAGACCGGCGTTATAGGTGTGGGCTATCTCGGCCAGCACCACGCAAGGATTTATAGAGAGCTACAAGGCGTTGAGCTTGCGGCAGTGGTAGACGCTGACATGCAACGTGCCGGGGAAATCGCCGCCAGGTACGGGGCGAAGGCTTATTCGGACTACCGGGAGGCCCTCGGTGAGCTTGAGGCCGTAAGCATCGCGGCGCCCACCTCCGAGCACTTTACGATTGCGATGGACTGCCTGGGGGCGGGCCTTGACGTACTCATTGAAAAACCCATAACCGTTACCGTCGAGGAAGCCGACACACTTATTGAAGAGGCGGAGAAGCGTGGGAAAATTATCCAGGTGGGGCATCTCGAGAGGTATAACCCCGCAGTGGTAAAGGTCGAGGGCCTTCTCGGTGAGCCCGAGTTTATCGAGTCCGAGAGGGTTTCCCCTTTCCTTGGCAGGGCGACCGACGTCGACGTTACCCTCGACCTGATGATACACGACATAGACATAATAACGAGCCTTCTCGGCGGCTCTCCCATCAGGGACATAAGGGTCGTGGGCGCCAGGGTGATGACGGACAATATTGATGTGGCCAAGGCGTGGATTGAGTTCGAAAACGGTGTTACCGCGCTGATTACGGCAAGCAGGGTAGCAAGAGAGACCAGGAGGTTTCTTAAAATTTACCAGAAGGACTCTTTTGTGGTGCTGGACTACAGGAGACAGAAGATAACCAGGCATTTTAAGACTCCGGAAGGTATGTCTACCGAGTCTGTGCCTGTCGATGACAGGGAACCCTTAAAGGAGGAACTCGCGGATTTTATTGACTGTGTGCAGAGCCGCAGAAGGCCGAGGGTCTCAGGCATCGAGGGCAGGGAAGCCCTGAAGGTGGCAATGAGCATATCGGAAAAGATAAGGGGAGCGGGTGTTTATAAATGATACAGATGGTAAACCTTAAAAAACAGCTTGAAGGGATAAGGGAAGAGGTCATCGCCGCCGTAACAGAGGTGCTTGAGAGCACCCATTATGTGCTGGGCCCGAGGGTCAGGGAGTTTGAGAAAAAGGTTGCGGCTTACTGCGGCGTAAGCGATGCGGTTGGCGTTGCCTCCGGGACGGACGCGCTCCACCTTTCCTTGGCGGCACTCGGAGTAGGCCGGGGCGACGAGGTGATAACCACGCCGTTTACGTTCTTCTCGACGGTCGAGGCAATCCTTTACGCGGGCGCCACGCCTGTGTTCGTGGACATCGAGCCGGGCACTTTCAATATAGATGCCGGAAAAATCGAGGAGAAAATTACGCCGAAGACAAAGGCAATACTTCCCGTCCACATGTTCGGATATCCCGCGGACATGGCCGCGGTCATGGACATCGCCCAGAGACACAAACTGGCCGTGATCGAGGATTGCGCCCAAGCCTTCGGGGCATCGATAGGCGGCAAGAGGGTGGGTTCTTTCGGCACGGCGGGGTGCTTCAGCTTCTACCCCAGCAAGAACCTCGGCGCATGCGGCGACGGCGGCATGGTTACGGTCGGCGACACGTCTCTTGCCGATAAGCTCAGGATGCTCAGAAACCACGGCTCGGCGGGCACTTATATACACGAGCGCGTGGGCTACAACAGCAGGCTCGACGAACTTCAGGCCGCTATACTGATTGTGAAGTTTAAACATATAGATGCCTATAACGACATGCGTATAAAGAACGCCGGGATTTATGACGGTCTTCTTGCCGAAAGGGTTGCCTGCCCGGCCCGGAGGCAGGGTTTTACCCACGTCTACCACCAGTACACCATAAGCAGCCCCATAAGGGACGAGATCAAGAAGAAGCTCGGGGAGGCGGAGGTCGCCTCAACGGTTTACTACCCGATTCCACTTCACCTGCAGGATGCGCTTAAATTTCTCGGCCATAAAAAAGGCGATTTCAAAGTCGCCGAGCAGGCGGCCGATGAGGTCCTTTCGCTTCCAATGTACCCTGAGCTCGAGGAAAACGAGATTGGCCGTATAGCAGAGATTGTCATCAGTGTCTAAGAAAGTGATGATAGTGGCCGGAGAAAGCTCCGGCGAACTTTACGGGGCCCTGCTGGCGAGCAAGCTAAAGACCCTCTGGCCGGACGTGAAGGTCATCGGCGTGGGGGGCGAAAGGATGGAGCAGGCCGGGGTGGAGATGTTCTCGGGCATCGCAAGCTCCTTCGGGATTACAGAGGCCGTCTCGACTTTCCGCACAGTCAAGGAATCATACAAGAGGACCATAGCGGCCGTCAGGTCCGAGCGGCCCGACGTAGTGGTGCTCATAGATTACCCTGACTTCAACTTCGGCGTGGGGCGCGAGGCCAGGCGCGCCGGCGTGCGTGTCCTGTACTATGTAAGCCCGCAGGTCTGGGCGTGGCGCGGCGGCAGGGTGAAGACCATGACCGAAATTGCCAACAGGATAGCCGTGCTCCTGCCTTTTGAGGAGAGCATTTACAGGGACGTCGGGATGCCAAGCGAGTTCGTGGGCCATCCGGTCCTTGACGAGATAAACCTCCTCCCGGGCGACAAGGAAGAGATTAAAAGGCTTTTGAGGCTTGACCCCTCGCGTCCCTACCTGGCGCTCCTTCCCGGAAGCAGGAATCACGAGCTTAAAAGGCTCCTCCCCGTGCTGCTCGATGTGGTAAAAAGATTCAGGAAAGAATACCCCGAATACGAGTTCGTCATGCCCCTTGCGCCGAACATGGATATGGATAAATTCAAAGCCCTGCTCGATAAGTTCAAGGACGAGGGCGTTGTGTTGTTAAGGGAGAGCGCGGTCCCTGCGCTGTTGCTGGCCGAGGCCGCCGTCGTGGCCTCCGGCACCGCGGCCCTTCAGGCTGCCTTCGTGGGCACGCCGCTTGTCGTGATATACAAGATTTTCCCTCTTACGTACTTTATTGGCAAGACCTTTGCACTGAACGTTAAATACATATCCCTCGTAAATATCCTGATGGACAAGCCCGTCGTAAAAGAGCTCCTCCAGGGCAATGCCAGCCCGGAGCGCGTCATGGAGGAACTCCGGCGAATGCTCATTGATAAGGACTACAGGAAGCGGATGCTCTCGGATTTCGACGACGTTAAAAGCCTTTTTGAAGGAAAGAACCCGTCGATGAGGGTGGCCGAGATAGTTGGCAATATGGCGGGCTGGGAGGCGTGAAAAGGATATTCGATATAGTCCTGCCCCACTGGCGGCGGATTGTGCTTGCCGGGGTTTGCAGC
>DAOUWH010000287.1 GCA_030667205.1 Nitrospirota bacterium | reverse complement strand
TCCACGGTGCTCATGAACGTCATACCAGCGCAGGTGGCAGGGGTGGAAGAGATTGCCCTTACGGTGCCCACTCCGGGGGGATAGGTAAACCCCTGCGTGATGGCTGCGATAGAGCTTCTTGGAGTTACGGAGGTCTACTCCATCGGCGGCGCACAGGCAGTGGCCGCCCTTGCCTACGGCACCAGGAGCATCCCCGCCGTGGACAAGATAGTGGGCCCCGGAAACATCTATGTGGCCCAGGCCAAGCGCATGGTCTACGGCGAGGTGGACATCGACATGATAGCCGGCCCGAGCGAGATACTTATAATCGCCGACTCCTCGGCCCCACCGGAGTTCATCGCCTCCGACCTCCTTAGCCAGGCCGAACACGACCCGCTGGCAAGCTCCGTGCTGGTGACAAGCTCAATGGCCCTTGCCGAAAAAGTTTTACGCGAACTCAAACGCCAGCTTCAAAAACTGGAGAGGGAAAGGACCGCGAGGGAATCCCTCAGGCGCTACGGCGCCGTGCTCATTGTGCGGAGTCTTAAGGAGGCCGTGGAGGTCGCAAACTCGATTGCGCCGGAACACCTTGAGGTGATGACCAGAAGGCCCCGGAAACTTCTCCCCCTGATAAAAAACGCCAGTGCGGTATTCCTCGGCCAGTGGAGCCCCGAGCCCCTCGGCGACTACGCAGCCGGGCCCAACCACACGCTACCCACAGGAGGCACCGCGCGCTGGGCCTCGCCGCTTGGGGTTTACGATTTCCTAAAGCGCTCAAGCCTGCTTGAGTTTACAAAAAAAGGTTTTCTCAGGCTTGCCGGGCCCGTGGAGAAGATAGCCGAAGCAGAGGGCCTCGACGCCCACGCCGCCTCGGTAAGGATAAGGCGCTCTCAAGGCAAATAGCCCCGCCTCAGTCTATGTACCTCATCATAAATAGCATGCCGCCGGGATAAATGCTGTCGTTTGTCACGTGGTTGATGTTGTGGCAGTGGAAAGGCCACACGCCCGGGTTGTTCGCATCAAGAAGGATATCCACCCGCTGCCCCGGTCCGACCTCGACGGTATCCATCTTAATAGGAGTCTTTACCGGTAGTCCGTCCCTGTGGGTGACCAGAAACTTATGCGCATGGACATGCATGAAGTGCGGCTGGCTCCCGACGTTTATGAACCTTATCCTTACTTTCTCGCCTTTTTTAACCTCAATGGGCTCTGTGTATGGGAATGACTTGCCGTTTATGGCGAAGGTGTCGTAGACAGGCCTATACTCGTTGTAAGTCTCGGGGTACCAGTCCCTCTGCTTGGGTTTCTCCTCCATGGGGTGCTCATGGACGGGCTCGCCCGGGTGCTCGGTCACCACGCCGTGCTCTTCGTGCTCCTCCATCGGCATGGCTTCCTCGTGTATATGGATGTGGGCCGTGGGCCATTCGTCGAGCATCATGGTATATTCCCTGTCAAAAGGATACTCCGCCTTCTTCGGCTCCACGATAAAGGGGCCGTACATGCCCATATCTACGTGGTGGGCGCCGTCGACGTGGCAGTGATACCAACTCGTTCCGGGATTTACAACGATAAACTCGTAGGCATACGACTCTCCCTTCTCCACAGGCTTCTGGCTGAGGTAGGGCACTCCGTCCATCTCAAGGGGCTTTTTTTTGCCGTGCACGTGAAGGGTGTGTTTATCGTCGGTCTCGTTGGTCAGGACAACCCTGATTCTGTCGCCCTCTCTTACACTGATGGCAGGTCCGGGGACTTGCCCGTTAAAGCCCCACCCCTCGACGGTCTTGCCGGGGAATATCTCGAACTCCACGGGTTTGACTTCGAGCTTAAAGACCTTGATGGTCTTTCCTCCCTCCTTGACTATTTCGGGGGTCAGCTCAGGAAGTGGGTTTTTCTTGCCGATCACTACGTCGTAGCCCGC
>DAOUWH010000108.1 GCA_030667205.1 Nitrospirota bacterium | reverse complement strand
GTCGAGGACAAGGCGCAGGTCTCCGATGATGAGGCCAGAAAGCATTATGACGACAACAGGGCCGGTTTCAAAAGACCCGAGGCCAGGAGGGTCAGGCACATCCTGATATCCGTCGCTCCCAGTGCCACGGGTGAGGAATGGGAGGCGAGGAAGGAGAGGGCCGAGGAGGCCCTCCGGAAAATAAAGGACGGCGAAGACATGGCCTCGGTGACATGGGACTACTCCGACGGCCCCTACAGGGTCAAGAGCGGGGACCTTGGCCTTGTGCACAAGGGACGGCTTACCGCGGAAATCGAGGAGGCGGCATTCAAACTCGCCGCCGGACAACTGAGCGGGATAATCCAGACCATTTACGGCTATCACATCGTGAGGGTCGAGGAAGTGAAAGAGCCCGAGCAGCTGGAGTTCGAGGACGTCAGGCAGAAGATCAAGAGGAAGATCACGGCCAGGAGAGCCGAAGAACTCCGCGATGCGCTGAATAAAAGACTCAGGGCGGATGCCCGGATAGAGGTGTACTGATGAGGGTGCTGGTATCTTGCCTTGCGGCTGTCCTGATGGCGGTGTTGGCGACAGCGTGCGCACCGTCAAGGGCGGCTATTGATTATACGATGTCAGAGGGTATTGTCTGGCCGGGGCAGCCGGAGAAGCCGAGGATAAAATACCTCTGGAGCCTCCAGAGGGTCGAGGGCGGGGAAGGCCCTGGCAAGTTTGCAAGGTTCGTCGCGGGCGATATCGGTTATGATGCCTCCGCCCCCCAGTACTCCGACGTCCTTGTCGCCCCCCACGGCGTTTTCGTGGATGACAGGGAAGTCCTCTATGTAGCGGACCCCGGGGCAAAAAGGGTCACTGTGGTGAATTTAAAGGACATGAAGTCGTTTAATATCACAAGGGCGGGGGGGATGTCTCTGATGACCCCAATAGGCGTGGTTGTGTCCCCTGACGGGAGGGTCTACGTCAGCGACGCCGACCTTGCGAAGGTCGCCGTCTTCAACGAGAAAGGGAAGTTCATGAAGTTCTTCGGGGGAGAGTTCAAAAGGCCCACGGGCCTTGCCATAAACGCTGCGGAAGAACTCATCTACGTGGCCGACACCTGGGAGCACATGGTATACGTCTACGGGTTTGACGG
Source organism: Nitrospirota bacterium (assembly GCA_030667205.1). Classification (GTDB taxonomy): domain Bacteria; phylum Nitrospirota; class Thermodesulfovibrionia; order Thermodesulfovibrionales; family JdFR-86; genus DAOUWH01. The sequence goes on along the minus strand of DAOUWH010000108.1, from coordinate 5,016 downwards.
CACGAGGAAGGGGAGCATCGGCCAGAGGGGCGAGGGGCCGGGCAAGCTGAACTACCCCACACATATATCCGTAGATGCCGACGGCCTGCTTTACGTCTCGGACACCCTGAACTTCAGGATCCAGATATTCAGCCCCACGGGGAAGCTCCTGAATACCTTCGGACTTATAGGCGACTCGTTTGATACATTCGACAAGATAAAGGGCATAGCGGTCGACACCGAAGGGCATATATACGTTGTGGACTCCGCGCAGGACATGGTCAAGATATACAACAGGGAAGGCGAACTGCTTCTGTTTTTCGGAAAGACAGGGCAGTATTACGGTGATTTCAACCTTCCCGCCGGCATCTATATAGACGCCAACGACCGGATTTACATTGCCGACAGCATGAACATGAGGCTCCAGGCATTTCAATTCCTCGGAGGTGATTAATTAATTGCTGGCAATATCCGGGGCGTGCCACATCACGGCAGGAGTGTATAAAATATTTAAGGAAGGGGATTTAAATGCGGAATTCTGGCACATTAATTGCTTATAAATCTGGCATGAAAAAGTCCCTTACAGTAATCGTCCTGGCTCTTTCGGCAGTGCTTCTTGGAGTAGTGCTCGCCGCTGCACGGCCCACACATACGGACAAGTTCAAAAACCCCGAGGGCTGCAGAGCTTGCCATAGCGGCAAGGGGACCCCGGGTACGCCGCTTCTTAAGATGAGCCGTGATACCCTGTGCTTTAGGTGCCACAAGCCCATAGGCAAGGGCAGAGACATCGAGTCTGTCTTTACAAAGGCCTCAAGGCACCCGGTAGTTGAGACATCGATATATCATAGACGCGGTGAGGTGTTGCCCGAAACGGAGACCTCTGCGCAGAGGCATGTCTCGTGCGACGACTGCCATGTGGCCCATGTCTCCACCCCGGGTGCGCCCTGGAGGGGCCGCGGCTATATCCCCGGCCAGGCGAGGGCGAGACTGGGAGGGCTGCCCCCTACGGGGCTCCGGCTCAGGCAAGCCTCCGAGGAATATGAACTGTGCTACCTCTGCCACTCAGACAGCACAAACCTGCCTCCAGGTTCAAGGAACATGGGCGAACTTCTCAACCCGGGCAACGAGTCCTACCACCCTGTTGAAACACCGGGCAAAAGCGCAAACGTGCCCAGCCTGATAAGGGCGCTGAGCGTCTCAAGCAGAATCAAGTGTTCAGACTGCCATGGAAACAACGACCCCTCCCCGAGAGGCCCCCATGGGTCAGACTACGCTCCGATACTCGTTGCCGAGTACAGGACGGACGACGGCCCGGAAGACCCCAGGAGATACGAGCTGTGCTACATGTGCCACGACAGAAGGAGCATACTGGGCGACGAGAGCTTCATACGGCACAACCTCCACGTCGTACAGCAGGGGACATCGTGTTTTACATGCCATGGATCTCACGGAAGCAGGGATAACCCCCGGCTGATAGAGTTCAATACGGTGGTAGTCGAACCCTCACCCACAAGTGGCGGGCCTGATTACGTGCCGGGTGTGGCAGGCAGCCCGATGTGTTATCTGAGTTGCCACGGCATTGACCACAACTTCGCCGATGTTGGAGGGGCCCCCTGGCCGTAGAGGCGCAGTCGATGGATTAATGCAGTAAATGGTATATAATAAATTGAAGGGAGATTCAGAAATATTATAAAAATGGCATTTTTCTTGCAATCATTTAATAGTATGCGAAGGGGCAGGCACTATAAAGCAGGCCTGACGGCTGCCGTGGCGGCGGTCATTGCCGGCATCTCCATGGTTTTTCTTCTTTACGCCTGGAGCTTTAATGCCGAGGCCGCCGGCAATCTGGGGAATCTCAACAACCCGCACAACCTGTCCGTCGCAGGACTGGGCTCTTCCATAACGGCGCAGACCGAGACGCGGATATGCATATTCTGCCACACTCCCCACCACGCCGATATAACAGAGGCGCTCGTAGGTCCACTCTGGAACCATGCAATGACGGCAGTAGCGAGCTATGATTACACTAATATCCCCTCGACCCTCGTGAATGCCGTCTCCATGCCTCTGTATGAAACCGTTGACGGGGCCACAAAGATGTGTATGAGCTGTCATGACGGCACTGTGGCCGTAGGAGCGCTTACCGGCGGCGTGAACATCACTATGGTGGGCGCCATGGCGCCGAGTGCGATCCTTGGCACAACGCCTTCACATCACATATTTTCCGTGCCCCTGAACGATAACCTTATAAACGACTCCATCGCCAGTTGTGCCGGCGGGGCAACTTCCACACGGCTCAAGTATCCATGGGCCTCTACGGCGACCGCACCCGCCAATGCCGGTGTCGTCCTGTCTCCGACGGCACACACATACGAGGGGGTCTCGGGAGTGAGCGGAGAGTCAGGCACCCCACCGGCGCCTGACACTCCATACGATGCAGGTTCTAATTATGGAGTCCAGTGCAACACGTGCCACGACCCGCACTACTACCATACAAATGGCCCGCTGTCCTGCAAGTTCATGACAGGGGGGTCCTGCGTCGACTATTATGATCCGCTCTGCCTTGCCTGTCACGCGTTCGACTGCTAAGGCGCTGGAATGTTTCACCGTAATTCATAACAAGAGGATTCCCTTGCATTGCTCCTGCCTCTCTGCCGGGGCATGACAGCGCTAGCTGCCGTACCACTGTGGCATTTCGCACTTCCAGCTATGTTTGCGATGTCGTCGAGCTTTTCCCGCGGGTGGTCGCACTTTACGGACAGGGGCTGCCTATGCGGAAGCGGTTTGTGAAATGGTCATCAGATACCACTGTGCTGCCCGGACGACATTATTCAGTTGAAAGCCCGTCTAAGAGATGGGCTGGATTCCTGCGAAAGCAGGAATGACTGATGAATTTTTGGCCTCAGGGGAGTCTAAAGGGCTTTTCAGGGGGTATCAATTTGGCACGGTTTATGCTCCATATATAGCAGTTGAGGAGATTGGAATCCACGATTCACGGTTTTTCAGGCACTTACGAGAGATGGTGCCAGGCAAAAAGAGGGATTTGGCACAATGAGGAAAAAGATTGTGGGTGAAAAGGCGATTTGCGGCTGTAGGAAAAGGGATGTTTCGTAGTGGTATTACTACATTATTTGGAAAATTGACTCGCTGAGAATGAAGAAAATGAAGGGGCATAAGAAGATTTCGCAGGGCCATAGGATTGTACTGGTGGTTCTGGTGGGCCTGCTTCTGCCGCTGTTGATCGCGTCTAATGCAGTCGCGATGGGCATGGGCGGCTGGGACCCGCTCCCGGCGACGCTGCCGGCCTTTGACGCGGTAGGCAACTACCTCCTCCCCGGGACCGATCTGGTGCGCATAGACGTTGGCCCAGAGGGGAACCTCTACATATCCGACACCCATTACGACAGGGTGCGCATACTCTCGAACAACGGTGTCGAACTGGGAGGTTTCGGGGTCAGAAACCCTCTGGGTGTGGCGGTCCATAATGGGACGATCTTTGTGGGCAGCAAGAAGGACCGGAGCGTAACGGCGTATGATTCATCCGGCAATGCCCTGTACATGCTGGGTTCGGGCGTGGGCGAGTTCGGCAGGCCCACCGACATCGCGATAAGCAGCGCGGGAGTCATTTATGTAGCCGACCATGTCGACAAGGTTGTCAGGACATATGACCTGTCGGGGAATTTCCTGTCCTCTTTCGGAGACGGAGTCTTAAGGGTGCCGACGGGCATAGCCATAGATGAGGCCGCCGGCGAGATATATATCGCGGACAATCAGGTCGCCTATCTCTGGGTCTACGACCTCGACGGGACATATAAAAGGTCCATAAGCGGCGGCGGCTGGACCAAGAACATGCTGAGTCCGCAGGGCCTGGCCCTCGATGCCGACAACATTTATATTGTGTGCACCGCCGCCTCCAACATAGTGGTGTACACCAAGACGGGCACCTTCCTCGGATATATCGGTACCCACGGAAGCGGACTCGGCGAGCTCAGGACGCCGCTGGACGTGGCCTTTGACGGGGCCGGCAAGCTCTTTGTAACGAACAACAACAACGAGCGTGTGGAGGTGTTCGGGACAGGCGCCTACACGCTTCTGGCCATAGACCCCTTGAGCATCGGCTTTTCTCTTTTTGAGGGCGGAGGCGCCGTGTCTGCAACTGCGAACCTGACCTCGAATACTTCCACGGCATGGATTGCCAATTCCCCGGAGGCGTGGGCTTCGGTCTCGCCCGCCTCGGGCACGACGCCGCAGACTGTCGATATTACGGTGGACCCTACCGGGCTTCTGCCGGGGAATTATATATCGGATATAGGGTTCACGACCACTGCTGGTATCTCCTCCGTACTGAGGGTAACGCTCGAGGTGAAGCCCGTTCCCCGGGTCCTTTCAGTGGCGCCTTCGCAGATAAACTTCACATACACGCAGGGAGAGCAGCCGTATCCTTTGGCTAACTTGGTGCTTTCGTCTACCGGCCAGCCTGCTTCATGGACGGCATCGTCCTCGGTGCCGTGGCTCGACCCGGGCAGCTCATCGGGCACTACGCCTTCGACCGTAATCGTTTCCCTGAACAGCGGCGTGGACTCCCTTGCCAGCGGCACTTATAGCGGCACTATTACGATTGATGCGGGTGATGCCCAAGGGAGTCCGGCTACAGTGCCCGTGACGCTTGAGGTCATTGCGGGCGGCACCATAGAGGTGAGCACGAACCTTGGCGAGGGCGCCTTTACCATAACCGGGCCTTTAAGCTATTCGGGCACGGGCAAGACGTATACTGCCGATGGTGCCCCGGAAGGGACATACACCATAGAGTTTGACGACGTGCAGGGATTCCTTACACCATCTTCTTACAGCCTTTACCTGGCAAACGGCGGGACGGTCTCCTTCAGCGGGGACTACACCGATATAAGGGCGAGCCTCAACATCTTGGCCAGCACAGGTAAAACACCGGGCAAGGATACGAACGAACTCAACATATACGGTGGCGGGGGCGCGCTGGTTGGTTCGATTGCCCTTCTCGATCTGGTTTCGGACAAATAT
>DAOUWH010000205.1 GCA_030667205.1 Nitrospirota bacterium | reverse complement strand
TACCGCATAAGGCTTGAGGAAACGGCATCGAGGGCCTCCGAAGGCGGCTTTGACGCCTTCTCCACTACCCTGCTTGTAAGCCCCTACCAGAAGCATGAACTAATAGTCGAGACAGGAAAAGCGCTCGGCAAGAAATACTCCGTGGAGTTTTACGCCGAGGACTTCCGCCCGGGCTACCGGGAGGGAATGAAAATATCAAAAGAGCTCGCCCTCTACAGGCAGCGTTACTGCGGCTGCCTGTACTCCAAGGAAGAACGCGAGGAAGAAAAGGCCCGCGCCAGGGCAGAGGCCAGCACGAGATAGGAAGTGAAAATGGCAAACGGCATAGGGCGCATGGTAAAAATCCTTTTAAAGACATTTGCGGCGGTACTGATAGTTCTTGTGTCATTTTCTTCCGCCCTTGCCTATAAGGCGGACAAGCCGTCTGTTTCTCTTGAGAACGTCAAAATTCTCGTCCTCGACCAGAATTTCAAAACCATACCCGGAAAAGAAGAGCGTCTGAAACTCCTTGACAGGCAGGCCGGAGACCTCATCGTGGGCTTCACGGACTACCGCGGCGTGATAGAGATATGGAGGGGAAAGCGCGGCCTTTACCTTGTCAACGAGCTGCCGCTTGAGGACTACGTAGAAGGCGTTGTAAAGGCCGAGACCGCCGAGGAATGGGCGGAAGAAGCCCTGAAAGCACAGGCAGTCATCGTAAGGACATATGTGCTCAAGCATATGCTGCAGAGGCGCGAGGGCAGGTACCACGTCACCTCCACCGTGCTGCATCAGGTCTACAGGGGCCTGAACTCCGACCCGAAGGTCACGAAGGCGGTCAGGGAGACCGTAGGCGAGGTGCTCACCTACGAGGGCAAACCCATCATGGCGTTTTACCACTCCACCGGCGGCGGCCGCACCGAGGTGCCCGAGGAGGTCTTTGGCCGGGGCTACCCATATCTCCAGTCCGTAGAGGCAAGCGGAAAGCTCTCGCCCCTGACCGTGTGGGCGCGCAGGATCCCGGTTGAGGACATCTCAAAGGCCACGGACACGGAAAACCTCACGGACATAAAAATAATCTCTCATACGTCCACCGGCAGGGCCAAGGAGCTTGCCCTGATATCAAACCCCGGAGAGGTCAAGCTCAAGGCCGCGGATTTCAGAAAGATGCTGGGCTGGAGGAGGCTTCCGAGCACCAACTTCACCCTCAAAGTGGAAGGCAACTACGCGCTTTTTGAGGGAAGCGGCTACGGCCACGGCGTGGGCCTCTGCCAGTGGACCGCCCTTGAGATGGCCCGCGAGGGCATGGGCTACAAAGAGATCCTTTCCTATTTCTACCCCGGCGCTTTGCTCGAGCCCCATGAGAATATCGGATTTTGATTTTAAGCTTCCCGAGCACCGGATAGCCCTGGAGCCGACGGGAAAAAGGGACTCATCAAGGCTCATGGTGCTTTCACCCGGGGGGGAACTCCACCACAAAAGGTTTTCCGACCTCCCGGATTATCTGAACAAGGGCGACATGCTCCTCTTAAACAGGACAAAGGTCCTGCCAGTGAGACTTGCCGGCGAGAGACCCGGCGGCGGAAAGCTCGAGATACTGCTCGTAAAGGAACTCGGCGACGGAAGATGGGAGATACTGAGCCGCGGCAGATACACGGGCCCCCTTGAGATATCCCCCAGACTTAAAGCCGAGGTCGAGGACGGGCATACCGCCAGGCTTACATACTCCGGCGACCTCAACGGCATACTCTGGGAGGAGGGCCAGATGCCCCTGCCCCCCTACATAAAGCGCAGCCCCACCGAGGCGGACAAGGAGCGCTACCAGACCGTCTATGCCCGTGAGCCGGGCTCCATAGCCGCCCCCACGGCGGGCCTGCATTTCACGGAGGAGCTTCTTAAGCGCATCGAAGGCAAGGGCGTTTCCGTCAGATACCTCACACTGCACGTGGGCACGGGCACCTTCACGCCCATAAGGGCCGAGGCCTTTGAGGACCACGCGATGGCGTCCGAGGCCTTCGAGATAGAGAAAGACCTCCTTGAGGAGATATCAGCGCTCAGGGGGCGGCTCATAGCCGTGGGCACTACGACCACGAGGGCGCTTGAAGGCCTTTTCACGGATAACCACAGCGCCTCGGAAAACGGAAACGCCGTAAAGGGCAGCACCGACATCTTCATATATCCGGGCTACATGTTCAAAGCTATAAATGGCCTCATCACCAATTTTCACCTCCCGCGTTCCACCCCGCTGATGCTCACTTCGGCCCTCGCGGGCCGCGAGCGGCTGCTTAAAGCCTATGCCGAAGCGGTCAGGGAGAATTATAGATTTTTCTCATATGGTGATGCTATGCTTATATTATGAGATTGGGGTCCAGTGAAGGAGCCCTCAAAGGAAGGCTGCTGCTCATCATTGTCCTCACTGTCGTCTCTGGCGGCAGCTTCTTGCTTGGATACTTCGTTGGCAAGACAACCCCGTCCCCCTATACCGGAAGCAGCGTTGAGATAGCATCCAAAGCCCCTGAGACAATAAAAGAAAAAGAACTGCCTCCACCCCCGCCGCCTGTGCCTGCCGAAGCGGAAGAGGAAGCGCAAGGGGAAGAACCCAGATTCCTGAGGCCCGCGTTCGAGACGGTCCGGAAGAGCCCTGCCGAGGGCGCGAAAAAAGGGGCCGTGAAGAAATCCGCCCAGGGGGCCTACAGCGTGCAGGCCGGGGTTTTTAAGAACAAAGCGCACGCAGAGAGGCTGGTGACGAAGCTCAAGGGCAAGGATTACCCGGCATTCATCCATGCCTCGGACAAAGGCGTCTACACCGTGAGGGTCGGAAAGTTCGACTCCAAAAAAGATGCCTCCGCCATCTTAAACATGCTGAAGCGAACCGAAGGCATTGGGGGTTTTGTAATAGGCCCCGGCTAAGGAGATACGGCCACGGTTACGGAACAGATAGAGCTCGACGAGGAAAAGGAACTCCCGTTCCTCACGGGCGAGGCTTTAAAGAACCTCAAGCTCATCGAAGACACCCTGGGCGTGCTGATAAGCTCGCGCGGCAACAAGGTCTTCATACAGGGCGAGGACGCCACGGTCGAGCGGGCAAGGGACCTCATAAACGAACTCCGGGGGCTGAGCCTTAAGGGGCAGTCCCTGAGGCCCGAGGACATCCGCTACGCCATCCAGAGCCTCAAGGCGGGGCACGAGGTATCCATCGAGGAACTATCAAACAGGAGGATAGAGGTCTCTCCCACGAAAAGCCCCGTAGTGCCGAAGACCACCACGCAGGCCGAATACATCGGAGCCATCCACACCCACGACATCGTAATCGGCATCGGCCCCGCCGGCACGGGCAAGACATACCTTGCCAT
>DAOUWH010000037.1 GCA_030667205.1 Nitrospirota bacterium | reverse complement strand
ACGCGAGGCTGATCTTCACGGCGGAGGGCATGTATTCCATCTCCTCGGGGTCCCACTCCCTGACCCATTCCATCTCGTCGCCCTCCTCGCCGGGGTCAAGGTACTCGAATGCGATATCGGTGACCGTGGGGTCGAAAATGTACTCGTCGCGCGGCTCCTTCTCGAAGACCTTGGCGAAATAGATGTCCTCCTGCATCTTCAGGCCCTCGGAGTCCGCAAAGAGGGTTACCCACTTCAGGCCCGAGGCGTCCTGGAGCGACTCGGAGTAGATGTCCACGCTCGTTGTGACGAACCCCACGCTCTCGTCCGTGCCCGCGAAGTAAAGCACATTGCCCTCCGGGGTCATGACAACATGGGGGTATGCTCCCCTCAGGAGCCAGGTGAGCCTGTCGGTTAGGATGCGCATGTGCTGGGAGATCTCCTCGCGCTCCATGCCCTTTTCCACCGAGCGGTACCCGAGCCTGAGGGCCCAGAAGAGTATGGCGAAGATTACGGCCGCTATGGTCAGGGCCATGATTATCTCTATGAGTGTCAGGCCGCTCTCAGAGTTCTTCCTCATAAACAACCCTTGTCCCTTTAAGCACCGTCTTGCCCTTCGGGGGCCACGTTACGGTAACAGTTATCTCGTAAAGCGGAGGCGCTTCCTCTTCTTCCTCCCCCGCGGGAAGCTGCGTTACCTCTCTCTTTGCGCTGTAGCCGTCTTCGAAGTCGAAATCCCCTTCGATATCCTCAAGCGAAGGGGCGGCGTATGCCTCGTCCATGAGAGAGCGGGCGTGTATCAGCCCCCTTGTGTATTCGGAGCTTTTCTTGGTGGCCCTCAGGGAGCCTGAGAAAAGCTGAATAAGGCTTACGAGCGCAATCCCCAGGAGCGCCATCGCGACGATGACCTCTATGAGGCTAAAGCCGTCTGACCTTCGCGATGCCGGTGACCGTGTCAACCTCAATCGCATACCCCCTGCCGTCTTCTTTCTTTATGGTAATGAACCCGCCCGTGGAGTTTCCCTTGGGCAGAAAGACTATGCCCTCGCCCGCGAGTTCGAACCCCTCGGGCAGCGTCCTGACCCTGCCGTAGGGGACCCCGTTTTTTTCGAGCCAGAACTTCCCGTCCTTTTCTTCGAGGGCGAAGGTAACGGGAATCCTGTCAAGGAGCGAGATGTCCCTTGCCTGCCTTAAAGTGCCCTGCACCCTCAGGGCCTGCTCTTTGAAGACTCTTTTTTCGTTTGCCCTGCCAACGGAGACCACGGCTATTGCCGAGGCCACGCTCAGGATCATCAGGACCACGATGAGCTCAATGAGTGTAAACCCCTTGTTAGATAGGTATTTCATTTATGCTGAACACTGCGACGAGCATGGATATTACGATGAAGCCGACTATGAGGCCCATCAGCAGTATCATCGCCGGCTCCAGGAGGCTTGCAGCCCTTTTGATGGTGGCGGTGCTTTCGGACTCGAACCTGTCGGCGACCGTGAGGAAGGTGTCCTCGAGCCTTCCGGCCTCCTCGCCCACGGCTATCATCTCCGAGACGATGGGCGGGAATACCCCGGACTCCTTAATCGGGGCGGCGACCCCCCGGCCTTTGCTCACCCCCTCTTCGAGGACGCGCAGCTTCTCGGAGACAACCTCGTTGCCGACGACCTCGCGCGAGACCCTTATGGCGTCGAGTATCGGCACCCCGCTTGTAAGGAGGGTGCCCAGGGTGCGCGCGAACCTGGCTATTATGAGCTTCATGTGTATCCCTCTTACCACGGGGGTCTTGAGCTTAAGGCCGTCCATGAAGAACCTTCCTTCCGCGGTCTTTGAATAGCTTTTAATGAGGAAGACGCCCGCGACAATGAGGGCCACTATCGCCCACCAGTAACTTGCCACCCATCCGCTTATGCCCATCAGAATGAGCGTCGGGAGCGGCAGGGCCTGCCCCATGTCCTCGAATATCTGCGCGAACTTCGGAACGACGTATATCATCAGCACCGCAACGGCAAGGCCGCCCACGCCGGTCAGCAGGAGCGGGTAGATGAGGGCCGAGGTAAGCTCTTCCCTGAAGGCCACGGTGGTCTCAAGGAAGGCCGCAAGCCTCCTTATCACGGCCTCCATGATGCCGCCTATCTCGCCCGCCTTGACCATGTTTACGTAGACCCTCGGGAATATCTTGTGTTTTGCAAGGGACTGCGAGAGCGACTGGCCGCGCTGGATGTCTATGTAGACCTCCTGGAGAATAGAGCGCATCGTGGACTTGCCGGAGTGTTCCGAAAGTATGTAGATCGCCCTGTCGATGGGCAGGCCGCTCTCAAGGAGGTTGCCCAGTTCCTGGGTGAAGACGAGGAGGTCTTTCCTCGTGATCCTCGATATCATGGGGCCTCCCCTGTGCTCGACGGGCTTTATCCTCAGCGGGATGAGGCCGTCTTTCTTGAGGTCCCTCTTCAGTGCGGTTTCGTCTTCGGCCTCAATGGAGGCGCTTACCTTTTTGCCGTAGCGGTCGGCCGCTTCGTAGCTGTAAAGAGGCATACATTAATGTATCACATAACACGCCATACATTAAAGGGCCTTGCGGCAGGCATGGTTCGACAGGTCGGGTTTGTTGTATTGTGATGCCCGCAGGCCGCGGCTGTAACTTTATCCGGGGGGTAATGTTAAAATAAAAAACGGCTGCTTATGGGGGAAGGGCTCTCAATAAATTACCGCAGGTATTGTATCGCCCTGGCAGGCGTGGCCGTCATTGCGGGGCTGTACGTTGCCAGCCGTTATAATTACCTCCTTTTCCATGTCTCTGGCGAGCTTTTCAGCATCGCCGTGGCCTGCGGCATCTTCATGGTGGCGTGGAACTCGCGGCGGTTTCTTCAAAACAACTATATCCTATTCCTTGGCGTTTCATTCCTGTTTGTCGCGGGTCTCGACCTGGCGCACACCCTTGCCTACGAAGGCATGAATATTTTCAAAGGCTACGATACGAACCTTCCCACGCAGTTATGGATCTCCGCCCGGTACATGGGGGGCCTTTCGCTGCTTATTGCCCCCCTGTTTTTGGGAAGAGCGCTTAATGTAAATAGACTGTTTGCCGTTTATGCCGGGGTGTTTTCTGTACTGCTATGGTTAACCTTTACAGGGATTTTCCCCGTCTGCTTTGTCGAAGGGGTCGGCCTGACGCCTTTTAAGAAAATCAGCGAGTATATAATCTCCCTGATACTCGTAGGGGCCATATACATGCTACATAAGAACAGGGAAGTATTCGACAGAAAAGTACTTCATCTGTTGTATGCGGCCATTGTCCTGACCATAGGCTCCGAGCTGGCCTTTACTTTTTACGTAAGCGCCTACGGCTTTTCGAACCTCGTAGGGCACTACCTGAAGATAGTTTCCTTCTTCCTGATATACAAGGCGGTCATAGAGACAGGACTCAGAAAGCCCTACAGCCTCCTTTTCAGGGACCTGAAGCAGAGCGAGGAGGAGCTCAGGGCGGCCGAGGAAAAATACCATTCCATCTTTAATGAGGCGAGGGACGGCATCGTCCTGATCGACAGGGAAACCGGCAGTATAGCCGATTGCAATCCTGAATTTGAGAGCCAGACGGGCAGGAGTCTCGAAGAGCTTAGAGGCATGAAGATATGGGAGATAAGGCCACCTGAGAAGATAGAGGCGGCCAGAAAGAAATTCTTTGAGATAAAAGAGAGCGATGCGGGAGGCTCCGGCGCTTTAGAGTTTCAAAAGCCCGATGGAGAGGTCGTCCCGATTGAATTTACGGGCAAGGCAGTAAATATTCATGACAAATCATATATCCAGAGCATTTCAAGAGACATCACCGAACGCAAACGGGCAGAGGAAGAAATAACAAGACTGGCTTCCTACCCGGAGCTGAACCCGAACCCTGTCATGGAGGTAGACCTCGAAGGAAACATCCATTATCTTAATCCTGCGGCTAAGGAGATGCCGGGCCTTGAGAAGTCCGGTCTGCAGCACCCTTTTCTGGCAGGCATGCGGATTGTACCGGAGGCGCTTAAGGATAAAGAAAAAAAATATGTCGTTCGCGAAATAGAAATTGACGATACCTGGTATGAACAGACAATCCATCTTGTCCCGGAGAGCAACCGCATCCGTATCTATGGACGTCGCATCACCGATCGAAAGAGTGCCGAGGAGGCGCTTAAGCTCAATGAGGCCCGGCTCGAAGCCCTCAATGAGCTGAACCAGATGACTGGCTCCTCGATGGAGGAGCTTTCGGCCTTTGTGCTTGAGAAAGCTGTGGGACTTACTAAAAGCAATATCGGGTTCATCGGGTTTATGGACGATGGCGAAGAGGTCTTGACCATCCATGCATGGTCTAAAGAAGCAATGGAAGGATGTAATATCGATGACAAACAGATTCGCTACCCAATAGTCGAGGCAGGGATATGGGCAGATGCCGTAAGGAAGCGCAAGCCCATAGTCATCAGCGATTATTCAAAGCCCGACGAGTCAAAGAAGGGAATTCCCGAAGGACACGTTAGGCTGTCCTCCCTCCTCAGCGTGCCGGTATTTGATGGCGGGAAAATAGTCGCCGTGGCAGCCGTGGGGAACAAGGAGACAGAATATGACGAGACCGATATAACCCAGCTTGGTCTCCTTATGAACGGCATGTGGCGCTTTTACCAGCGCAAGCGGGCAGAGGAGGAACTAAACAGGTATCGTAAGCACCTCGAGGAAATCGTAAAAGAGCGCACGGAAGAACTCGTGGCGGCCTTCGAGGAACTCGAACAGGAGATCGCCGAGCGCGAGAAGACCGAGGCGCAGCTCCTGCAGTCCCAGAAGATGGAGGCCGTGGGCCAGCTCGCCGGGGGCATCGCCCACGACTTCAACAACCGCCTCTTTGCCATAAGGAATTATGCCCACATCCTGAAGACGAAGGGCGATGAGCAGGCGGCGGACATTGCTGAGGGGATATTTGCCTCGTGCAACAAGGCGGCCCAGCTTATCGACGAACTCATGCAGTTCAGCAGGAAAAAGGCAATCAACCCCAGGCCTGCGGACCTCAACAATATCGTAAGGGAAGCCGAGGACCTCTTGCGGGTGGCGCTCGGTAAAAATATCAAGCTCGACCTTCAGCTCGCTGACGAGCAGTTGACCGTGATAGCGGACAATGTACAGATGGAACACGTCCTTATAAACCTTGCGACAAACGCAAAAGGCGCGATGCCGGAGGGCGGGAGGCTGACGATCAGGACGGAGCGGGTAGGGGCCGATGCGGCGCCAACCGGCGTGTTCGACGGAGGCAAGCAAAGCTTATATGCCCTCGTTTCCGTCACGGATACAGGCCCGGGAATGGACGAAAGGACGAGGGAAAAAATATTCGAGCCGTTCTTTACGACCAAAGAGGCCGGTGAGGGCACAGGCCTTGGGCTTTCGATTGTCTACAGCACCGTCAAGCAGCACGGAGGCTACATAGAGGTCCAGAGCGAGCCGGGCAAGGGCACGACGTTTAAAATATATCTGCCAATGATATAATCCGCCTTACGTTCCGATTGAAATATTTTCTTGCTCACTGGGTCTTTTTCCTGTAGACTTTTCTGAGCAGTGATTACCCCTGAGCTTATAATAAGCCTCCTTCTGATACTCGCGGCGGCTTGGGCTCTGGGGAGCGTTTTTGTCCGCTTCGGCATGCCGGCAATCATGGGGGAGCTTCTGGCCGGCGTGCTGCTCGGCCCGCCGATTCTGGGCATCGTGACGCCCTCGCCAGCCATTGAGCTTTTGGCCGAGTTCGGGATTTTCTTCGTCATGTTCTACACAGGCCTTGAGCTTGACCCGAAGGAACTCCTCGATAATCTATGGCCTTCGCTCTTCGTTGCCGTGGGGGGCTTCGTCCTGCCCTTTGCTCTGGGGTACCTCACTGCAAAGGCATTCGGCGGTACGCTCTACCAGTCCCTGTTCGTGGGGATGGGGGTCTCGATAACGGCGATCGCGGTGCAGTCGATAATCCTGCATTCGATGAGGATTAACAGGACCAATATCGGGCACATAATTGTCGGGGCGGCTATTGTCGACGACATCTTTGCCCTTATCGCCCTTTCGGCCCTTCTTGGCCTTGCCAGGACAGGGACCGTCCAGGTCATTGAGGTTTCGGGGATTTTTTTGAAGGTGGTTGCCTTTTTCGGCGTGACAATATTGTTGGGACACTTTGTCCTCCCCAAACTGACAAGAAGGCTGCATGACCGCGAGGGCAAGGCATTCACCTTTGCGATTGCCTCGGCCCTGATAATGGCATACCTGGCGGAGCTGGCAGGGCTGCACCTGATAATCGGCGCTTTTCTGGCCGGGCAGTTTTTAAGGAAGGAGATAATGGACCACAAGATTTACGACGCCATTAAAGACCGCTTCTTCGGCATAAGCTATGGTTTCCTGGTGCCCATATTCTTTGCGTCCCTTTCGTTTCACCTGAAGTTTTATATGGACTGGTCCTTCGTCCTCTTTACCGGTGTGCTCATCCTGTCGGCCGCTGTGGGCAAAGTGCTGGGATGCGGTTTGGGGTACTCGGTCCTGAGGCGCAATTTCCGTGAGGCCGCGATTGTGGGGTTCGGGATGAACGGCCGCGGAGCCGTGGAGCTGGTGGTGGCCTCGGTGGTGATAAATATAAGTGACGAGCTTATCGCGGCGGGTGCTATTTCGGAGCCTTTCTTGACCGGGGGGCAGTTCTCGGCACTCGTCTTGATGGCGTTTATCACCACGATGATAGCGCCCATTTCGCTTAAGTGGTCGGTCATGCGCGCCTGCCGGTCTGATGAAGAGGCGCCGTTTTGCAGGCTATGGGAAGAGGGTTGAGAGAGGCCGATTTTTCCTGAAAGTTAAAGCGAACTTTTAACCAAGCTCCAGTTTCTCAAACAGGCTCACCGCAACCGCGTTTGAAAGCAGGAGGCCCCTTCGTGTGAGCCTCAGGTGCTCGTCCTCTAGGAGCATCAGTCCATCCTCTATAAGCTCCCCTGCGGCCTTTGCCAGAAATCCCATCTTTTTAATATTAATCCCGCGGGTCATCCTCAGGCCGAGGAAGGTGATCTCCTTTATCTCGTCCTCCGCCGATACCCCCACGGACTCCTCGACGGGCAGCGCTCCCTTTGAGAGCATCTCTATGTACTTGAACACGTAGCCGGTATTCTTCGAGCGCCTGCTGTCTTCGAAGGAGTGCGCCCCCGCGCCGAGGCCCAGGTACTCGCCCCTCCTCCAGTAGTTGAGGTTGTGCCTGCATTCGAATCCGTGGTGTGCGAAGTTGGATATCTCATAGTGGTGGAGGCCGTTTTCCCCGAATGCCTCGATGGCGTACTCGAACATCTCCACAACGAGCGCCTCGGGCGGGGAGTCGAGCCTGCCTTCTATGAGTGCCTCGTAAAACGGGGTGTCCGCCTCGGCGGTAAGCTCATAGGCGGAGACGTGCATGGGGCCGGCCTCGATGGCACGCTTTAAGGTTTGGCGCCAGCTCTTCATGGTCTGCCCGGGTATGCCGTAAATGAGGTCGAGCGAAATATTGGGCACAGCAGGAGATTTGAGCGCCCGTAAAGCCTCGCGCGCGGTGTGGCACCTTCCGAGCATGCGCAGCTCCGCGTCGCTAAAGGACTGCACCCCGATGCTCAGGCGGTTTACGCCGAGCCCAACGAGCGCCCCTGTCTTTTTCCTGTCCAGGGTGCCGGGGTTTGCCTCGACGGTTATCTCGGCGCCCGGGGAGAGCTCAAAGTAGTCGCGGATGGTCTTAAAAATATCTTCGAAGGCTTCCGGTGAGAGCATCGTGGGCGTGCCGCCTCCGATGTAGACCGTTTTAAGGGTGCGGCCCCCGCGCAGGCGTATTTCCCGCTTCAGGGCCTTAAGGTATCTTTTTGCCACGGCCTCGTCGAAGGGGACGGAGAGGAAGTCGCAGTAGTCGCACTTAGTAAGGCAGAACGGGATGTGGATGTAGAGGCTACTTGCCATGCGCTAGTTTAACTTAAACGGCCCGTATTCCAGTAACTTCAGGCAATATTTCAGGCCGCTGACTTGTGCGTCTATGTATGTTGAAGTACAACGGCGGTAGCAAAATAAATACAAACCCGAACTTTTTCAATAAGCCCTTCATCCATTGAATCCTTATTGTCCTGCTGGGCATTCTTGCCTATTCAAATACGTTTGGTGTTCCTTTCCAGTTCGACGACTTCCCGAACATTGTCGAGAATTCCCTGACCAGAGACATCTCTAACATTTGCATTGAAAAATCCCGCCAAATGACATGGAAGAGACATGCCCAGGGCCGATGCAAGGGGGGACTGTGCCCCGTGTTAAGATAGAGCCATGGGATTCAGCGAACTTGTCGAGGTAATGAAGCGGCTCAGGCAGGGGTGCCCTTGGGACAGGAAGCAGACGCGCGAGTCATTAAAACCTTTCCTCGTCGAGGAATCATACGAAGTGCTTGAGGCCCTCGAAGAGGAAGCCCCCGAAAAGATTAAGGAGGAGCTTGGGGACCTCCTTTTTCAGATACTCTTTCACGCCGAGATTGCCCGCGAGCGGGGCGAGTTCGACATCGGCGACGTGATAGAGGGCATAAGCGAGAAGATGCGTTCCCGCCATCCCCACGTCTTCGGCAAGGGCGTGGAGCTTGAGACCGCCGAGGAGGTCGTAGAGCAGTGGGAAGAGAAGAAAAAAGAGGAGGGAAAACTCCGTGAATCGATTTTGGAGGGCGTTCCCCGCGCCATGCCCTCGCTCCTTAGGGCGCACCGCCTGCAGGATAGGGCCGCGAAGGCCGGTTTCGACTGGGACAGGGTCGAGGACGTCCTTGACAAGCTCGATGAGGAGCTAAAGGAGTTCAGGGCTGCCCTTGCCAGGAAGGAGCAGGCCTCCATAGAGGACGAACTCGGCGATATATTCTTCGTTCTGGTGAATGTCTCAAGATTTGTGGGCGTAAACCCCGAGGACGCCCTCCGCCGCACCATAAGCAAGTTCATCCACCGCTTCAGGCACATTGAGATTAGGGCCGAGGAAGAGGGCAGAAAACTCTCGGAGATGACCCTTGAGGAGATGGACGCCCTCTGGGACGAGGCAAAGGCCAAAGAGTAGCCGACCACCCTTTTTTGCCCTCCCGTAAGGCCGGTTTATTTCTAAATTGGCTTGACAGAAGGGCACACTACCCCTTGACACTTTTGAAGTTATCATATATTTTTAATATACAGGTATTTTTAGCGTAAAACTTCAAGAAGGAGTTTAATATGAGAGCTTTTATTCGCTTTGCGATGGTGATAGTCTTCATATTCGGCCTTGCGGCGGTCGCAGTGGCCGAGGAGTTTGAATACAAGGAATACGAAGTTCAAAAAGGCGACACCCTCTGGGACATCTCGGAACAAGAGCTTGCGGACCCGTTTAACTGGCCCATCGTCTGGAGGGCGAACCCCGATATAGAAAACCCCGACAGGATATATCCCGGCCAGAAGATCAGGATCCCCGTGAGCCTTCTCAAACAGTCCGAGATAGGGGTGGTAAAGCGGAGGGAGAAGCCTATCGTAGAGGCCAAGGCGCCTCCTGTGGTGGAGAAGCCCAAGGAGCCCGTCGCAGTGCCGGTCGACATCAGCACCGACATGAGGGAAATATCGAAATACGATATCCTGAGGGGTGGCTATATAACGATGCAGCCCCCCTATGCCGGCGAGATCGTGGGCTCGCCCGGCAGGAGAATCCTCGTAGGCGAAGGCGACGAGGTCTATATCAAGGGCGTGGAGCCGCTCAAGGTCGGGGATAGATTCTACGTGATACGCAATTCGGCAAAAGTGGAACACCCGGTACTGACCAGGACGTTAGTGGGATACCAGATCAGGGTGCTCGGGATCGTGGAAGTTGAAAAGGTAGGCAAGGCCGACGTCACGGCAAGGATTGTCAAGGGGTTTGGAGGCATCGAGGTGGGCGATATGCTGGACAGATATTACGAGGTCGAGCCCATCTTCCTCACCGGAGATGTCAGGACGCCTGAGCTTAAAGCTGGTGTGATAGTTGCCGCTACGCACATGAGGGTTTTAAGCGGCATGCTCGATGTGGTCTACATAGACAGGGGCAGAAACGATGGCCTTAAAGCTGGCGACATGGTCGCAACGCTTGCCCCCGGTACCCCTGACAGGCCCAATGGTCTACTGAGCGTCATAAGCACAAGGGATGCAACCTCGACACGGGTGGTACTTAAAAGCACACTCGAGGT
>DAOUWH010000025.1 GCA_030667205.1 Nitrospirota bacterium | reverse complement strand
TCCAGTAAGGACAAATAGCGCAAGCAATATCGTGCAGGCGCACCAGCTGAGCACATCGGCCTTAAGCTCTACCGAGGCCGTGCCGGAGTCCGCAAGCAGGTCCTTATTCTTTATCGAGTACATCGTCCAGTAAAGGGATTTTCTGAAGGCGTTTTTAAGCGACCCCCAGAGGTTGTAGTTGAATATGTGCCCAACCTGGATCGAGGGCTCCATCCTGAGCCTTACGCCCCTGCGCCTTATCCTGTGGCTGAACTCCACGTCCTCTAATATGGGCATGAACTTCTCGTTAAAGCCGCCGCTTTTGTCGAAGAGTTTTTTACTAATAAGCATAGCGTGTGTGGCCACGTAGTCCGGCTCGGGGTGCTTGGTCTCCGAGTAATGTATTAACAGGGACTGGAAGTTGCCGTAAAAACCCCTGTCGTGGGCAAGGGGGGTGTAGGTGCCGCCTGTGACGGCATCGGGGTTTTCGATAAATGCCCTTGCTGCGATATCCAGGGTGTCATCGCCGAGGATGCAGTCGGCGTCTATGAAAAAGAGCGCCTCGCCCTTTGCCGAGCGAGCGCCCTCGTTCCTTGCGGCGGAGGCCCCGGAGTGCTCCGGAAGGCGTATAAGTTTGCAGGGGTACTTCTGGATTATCTCGACCGAGCCGTCCCCGGAACAGTCGTCAACTATGATAACTTCAAGATTGCCGTATCCCGAGCGGAAGGCCGTCTCGATGCATTTCCCTATGGTCTGGGCGCCGTTGTGGTTGGGGATAATCAGCGATATGAAGGGCGTTTCTCCGCCTGTATCATTCATTAATGCAAGGTAACACATTTTCGCAAAACCGGTCAAACAGGCATTGCCTGTTTTCGTCATTCCCGTCCCGCATCAAGTGCGGGATAAATTCCGGCGGGAATCCTTTTATTTCCCTCCCCGTAGTCCCCTCCCGCCAGGGGAGGGGAAATCTTGGATACCCTGCGGCTTGCCGCATGGAGGTTCATTATTCAATCTGTGTGGTTTAGCAACCTTGTATGGTCGGTGGTTTTCTGATAATATATTTAAATTCGAATCTTAGTTACATATTGAAAGGATGCGCAGTGTTTAAGGGTACAACGATATTATGCGTAAGGCGCGGCGGGAAGGTCGCGATGGCCGGAGACGGGCAGGTCACTATGGGTAACACCGTGCTGAAGCAGAACGCCCGGAAGACAAGGAAGATGTTCGACGACAAGATCCTGGCCGGATTCTCCGGCGCTACGGCGGATGCCTTTACCCTGTTTGAGAAGTTCGAGGGCAAGATACAGTCGTATCGGGGCAACATCACCCGCGCGGCCGTGGAGTTGGCCAAGGACTGGAGGACCGACAAGATTTTAAGACGTCTCGAAGCCCTTCTGGTGGTGGCCGACAAGGAGCATACGTTCATCATGTCGGGCACCGGAGACGTGATAGAGCCCGAAGGCGGCATAGCTGCCATAGGCTCCGGAGGCCCGTTCGCGCAGGCCGCGGCGGTGGCCCTCCTTGAGAACACGGAGCTCGGCGCAAGGGAGATCGCCGAGCGCGCCATGAAGATCGCCGCCAACATCTGCATCTATACCAACATGGAGGTCTCTTTGGAGGAGCTTGATGGATGAGCTTACGCCTCGGAAGATAGTAGAGGCGCTCGACAAGTTCATCATAGGCCAGGACAAGGCCAAGCGCGCCGTGGGCATAGCCCTCCGCAACCGCTGGCGCAGGCAGAGGCTCTCCCCCGAACTCAGGGACGAAGTCCTTCCGAAAAACATAATCCTCATCGGCCCCACCGGCGTGGGCAAGACAGAGGTGGCAAGGAGGCTTGCACGGCTTGCCGAGGCCCCGTTTGTGAAGGTGGAGGCCTCGAAATTCACCGAGGTGGGCTACGTTGGCAGGGACGTCGAGAGCATGATAAGGGACCTCGTCGAGACCTCGATGGGCATGGTCAAGGCCGAGCACATGGAGAAGGTACACAAGCGGGCAGAAGAGTACGCCGAGGAAAAGCTCCTCGACCTCCTGGTGCCGAAACCAAGGCGACGTGCCGGTGCCCCTGCGACCATTGAAGACGAGAGGGACACCTACAAAGAGACAAGGGAGAAACTCAGGGAGCAGCTAAGGGAAGGCAAGCTCGACAACCGCTACGTCGAGATAGAGGTAAGGGAGAAGATGATGCCCTTCGGCGTGATATCGAACGTGGGCCTCGACGAGATAGAGATGAACATCAAGGAGATGCTCGGAAACATCCTCCCCGATAAATCCAAGAGGAAGAGGACAAAGGTCTCCGAGGCCAGGGTTATCCTCACGCAGGAAGAGGCCGACCAGCTTATAGACATGGACAAGGTCACCAAGGAGGCCCTGAAGAAGGCCGAACAGCTCGGCATAGTCTTCATCGACGAGATAGACAAGATAGCGGGCAGGGGAGGGATGGGCGGCGGCCCCGACGTCTCGCGCGAGGGCGTGCAGCGCGACCTCCTTCCTGTTGTGGAGGGCTCAACGGTGGCCACAAAGCACGGCCCCGCAAGGACCGAGCACATACTCTTCATAGCCGCCGGGGCGTTCCATACGGCAAAGCCCTCGGACCTCGTGCCCGAGCTGCAGGGCCGCTTTCCCATAAGGGTGGAGCTTGATGCCCTCGAAAAGGAAGACTTCGTGCGCATCCTCACCGAGCCCGACAACGCCCTAATAAAGCAATACATAGCGCTCCTTGATACCGAGGACTTCAAGGTGGAGTTTACAGAGGACGCCATAGACGAGATAGCCGAGATTGCGGCCACCGTAAACGACAAGGCCGAAAACATAGGCGCGCGCAGGCTTCACACGGTGCTCGAAAAACTCCTCGAGGACGTCTCTTTCGAGGCCCCCGAGATAAAAGGCGGAAGCCTCAAGGTAGACAGGGAATACGTAAGGCAAAAACTCAGCGATATCGTAAAAGATGAGGACCTCCGCAGGTATATACTTTAATAGACCCGTGTGGGTGGCCCTCCTGCTCGGAGCGCTGCTCCTACTTGGGGCGTGCTCTTCGGCGCGGCATGAGGCACGTACCCACCCGTCCCATGAGGAGTTCGCCAGGACCAGTAAGGGAGTGGCCTCATGGTATGGCCCTGACTTTCACGGAAAGCTTACGGCCTCGGGCGAGCCCTACAACATGTACGCCCTTACCTGCGCCCACCAGACCCTTCCGCTGGGCACGAAGCTCAGGGTAACGAACGTCCTTAACGGCGAATCGGTGCTCCTCACGGTAAACGACAGGGGCCCCTTCGTAAAGGACAGGATAATAGACCTGTCCTACGCCGCGGCCAAAAAGCTCGACGTGATAGGGCCGGGCACGGCGAAGGTCAGGCTGGAGGTGCTGGGGCGCGATGCGAAGTACGTTAAATACATAAAGTCCTACTCCGTTCCCGGCGAGAACGGGCCTTTTACGGTGCAGGTGGCATCTTTTACGGACCGCTTCAACGCGCTTCACCTGATGAAGGGCCTGAAGCTCAAGTACCTGAGCCGTGAGCCCTACGTCTTCGAGGCCGGGGTAAACGGCAAACGGCACTACCGGGTGAGGCTGGGGAAGTTCAGGACCCGCCAGGAGGCCGAGAGCCTCGCAGGTTTCCTCGCCGATGACGGCTACACCTCCATGGTCTGCGCCTTCGAAGAGCAGATATAGGGGGCTACCGGCACCTTACCCGGGGTTATGACACGTCTTGGGAACTATCTTCCCACCTATTTCTACATACACCTGCGTGACGGACGCCCCGGCGCCTCGGATGACGGCGATTACGAATACATGGCCTTCAATGCATACAGAGTACACGTATGTGTTATACCCGAGGAATTTCGACTCTCTATGCTCGTCGGCATAGGCGTTTATCCCTGACAGTAAAATCATGGCTAGGACCAATATGGCCAGTGCTTTTTTCATTATTCCCCTCCTTGTTTGGTTTAAAAATGCGCAACTGTTCCCTCATACATCATGACAGGTTAGCTTCCGGGGTATTTGAATTGTCCTATTCTTCCCTGATTACGGCCTTTGCCTTCTCCCAGAGCTCGTCGGGGATGCCCTCCATGTTGTGGACCGCTTTGCCGTGCTCGGCAACCAATTTTTTGAGTTCCTCTTCCGTCTCGGCCCTTGCCTCAAAACTGCATTCCGAACCCATGTCGCTGCAACTGAGCACCTTCATTGCGCACCTCCTGAGAGGATGTTTATTCCACGCATTATTTCCTTTCTATCTGAACGTTGACATTTGTCCAATTTGAAGTGACGTCAAATACTGGAGAGAGCTTGCTTAACGCCATCAACTTGGCGATGTTTTCGGCAGCGGTCTTTACTTTGAAATTCACCCGAATCTCCTGATATCCTCTCCTGACCTCCTTGGCTATCCCCAGGAATCCCCTGAGGTCAATGTCGCCTTCCAGGTCCGACTCCAGTTCTTCTATCTCGATGCCCCGGATGGCGGCGTGGTAGATGAGGGTCGTGGTCAGGCATGCCGAAAGAGCGTTCAGAAGGTGCTCCACAGGGTTTGCCCCAAGGTCCTCTCCCGCAAGAATGGGGGGCTCGTCGGCGTCCAACTCATGCGTTTTTAGATGCGAGTTTTCTTGATTTGCGCCGTAGAAATTGCCGACGGTCACATGGTTGTGCCCGCCGTTGATCCACTTGTTGTGAACACGGAACTTGAAATTAGCAAGTCCGGGATTTTCTTTAAAAGTATTAACAGCGCTTTCAACTGCTCCGACATCCACTCCGTTGACTTTTTCTCCGACCATTCCATTTGCCTCCTTGTCCGATTATGTCGCAATCCCCCGAAATTTATAGCCTCATCATATCACGAAGCTAGTGCAAGTCAAGGATTATAAGGATGAGTCTCGTGTGAGGGGTTGTTGACATCTGGAGCAAAAGCTAAATTCTCTTGCCGCCAAACCACTTTAAGGTTTTCTAGGTCCCATCGCCGGGGGGAAAGCCTTTCCTTTGACCTTAATCCCTGCCTTTATTTTATAATTAACAATGCTTGGTGAAATCCGCGAAAAGGTGCACTCCGCATTCAGGCTCACGCGGGAGGACGCTTTAAAACTTTTCAGGACGGATGACATCTTCACCCTTGGTGAGCTTGCCGCGTTTTCGGCCTCCACGCACAACGGCGACAGGGCATACTACGTAAGGAACATCCACGTAAACCCCACCAACATCTGCGTGAACCGCTGCCGGTTCTGCGCCTTCAGCCGCTCAAGGGGCGAGAAGGGGGCGTTCGAGCTTACAATTGAGCAAATAATTAAGAATATCGAAGAGGCGATGCCCGTAAGCGAGGCCCACATAGTCGGCGGGCTCCATCCGGACTGGCCCTTCGAGCATTACCTTAAAATGCTTTCGGCGATAAGGAATGAGTTCCCAGAGCTACATATAAAGGCGTTTACCGCCACGGAAGTGGACTACATGCGGAGAATCAGCGGCAAGGGCCTTAAGGAAGTGCTCTGGAGGCTAAAGGAGCACGGCCTCGGCTCGATGCCCGGCGGCGGGGCCGAAATCTTCAACAACGCTGTAAGGGAAAAATTATGTCCTGAGAAGCTGGGCAGCGAGGGCTGGCTTGAGGTGACGGAGGCCGCGCACGCCTCGGGCATAAGGACCAACGCAACGATGCTCTACGGGCACCTTGAGAGCTATGAAGACCGCGTTGACCACCTGCTGAAGCTCAGGGAGCTTCAGGACAGGACATTCGGGTTTCAGGCGTTCATTCCGCTTTCGTATCATCCAATGAATACCGATATCGGGGGCGAGGGCGCCTCGGGCATCGAGGACCTCAAGACCATAGCCGTAAGCCGCCTGATGCTTGATAACTTTCCCCATATCAAGGCCTACTGGGTGATGCTGGGGGAGAAGATCTCGCAGCTTGCGCTCCTGTTCGGCGCTGACGACCTCGACGGCACCGTGATAGACGAGAAGATAACATACTCCGCCGGCGGCGTAAGCAGGAGGGGCATCACCGAGGAGGAGCTTGTAAACCTTATCAGGGCCTCAGGCAGAAAGCCCGTCAAGCGGGACTCCTTCTATGAGCCGGCAAGGAAATGGCGGGTAAAGGCATGAGGCCGGAGAGGATTTCAAAGACAGCAGCACTTGGCCTGTTTAAGGAGGCGGGCCTCCTTAAACTCGGGCGGATGGCCGATGAGGCGCGAAGCGCACTGCACCCAGAGGGCGTCGTCACTTTCGTGGTTGACCGCAATATCAACTATACCAACATCTGCATCAACCGCTGCCGTTTCTGCGCCTTCTACCGCGATGCCGACGACCCGGAGGGCTATGTGCTCTCAAAGCGCGAGCTTTTTAATAAGATAAAGGAGACCGTGGCCCTGGGCGGCACGCAGATACTCATGCAGGGCGGCCTGAACCCGGCCCTTGATATCAATTATTACCTTGACCTCTTAAGGTCTATTAAGAAAAAATTCAGGATAAACGTGCACGGTTTTTCGCCGCCCGAGATATCATATATCGCGCGGAAGGCCGACCTCACCGTGAGGGAGGCGCTTGCCATCCTGAGAGAAGCGGGGCTTGACTCCATACCCGGCGGAGGGGCCGAGATACTCTCGGACAGGGTGCGGAAAAAGATGAGCCCCAACAAGATAAGCTCCTCGGGCTGGCTCAAGGTCATGCGCGACGCCCACACGCTGGGCATGAGGACCACGGCCACGATGATGTTCGGGGGGAAGGAGAAGCCCGGGGACATCGTCGAGCATCTGGATGCGATAAGGACGCTCCAGGACATGACCGGAGGGTTTACGGCGTTCATCCCATGGTCTTTTCAGCCGGGCAACACCGAATACCAGGGCATGGCGCCCGCCACCGCGGTAGAATACCTCAGGGTGCTTGCGCTTTCGAGGGTTTACCTCGACAACGTCCCCAACGTGCAGGCCTCATGGGTCACGCAGGGGCTTAAGATGGCCCAGATAGCCCTCCGTTTCGGGGCAAACGACATGGGCTCCACGATGATCGAGGAAAACGTGGTCAGGGCCGCCGGCGTAAGCCACAGCGTGACGATGGACGAGATGATTAAGTCGATAAAGGGCGCGGGCTTTATGGCCTCCCAAAGAGATACTTACTATAATATAATAAAGAGGCTTTAATAAGGAGAAGGCAAATGGCTGAAGACCTCTACGATGTGGTCATAATTGGCGGCGGCCCCTCGGGCCTGAGCGCCGCGCAATATGCGGCAAGGTCGAAACTCAAGACAATAGTGCTGGACAAATCTTCCACCGCAGGAGCGCTGGCCTACACGAAAAAGATAGAGAACTATCCCGGCGTCTCAGAACCGGTTACGGGCAAGGAACTCCTTGAGAGGTTCAAGGAGCAGGCCATTAATTTCGGCGCGGAATACAAGGGCGACACACAGGTGGTGGGCGTGAAGCTCGATGGTATGGTCAAAGAGGTCTTTACCATGGACAAGACCTATACCTCCAGGGCGGTGATCATAGCCACCGGCTCGATGGGCCGCAAGGCCGTCATACCCGGGGAGAAGGATTTTCTGGGAAGGGGTGTAAGCTACTGCGCCATCTGCGACGCGGCGTTCTTCAAGGGAAAGACCGTATGCGTGCTCGGGGACTCCGAGGAGGCCGTCAAGGAGGCGGGCCTCCTTACGAAGTACGCGGGCAAGGTCTATCTTATTGCGCCGTCGGGGAAGCTCAAGGTCGAAGACGACTACCCGGCCCTGGGTGCGGAGAACCTGGAAGTGCTTTTAGGCAGAAAGGTCACCGCTATCGAGGGCACGGATACGGTCGAGAGGGTCAAAATGAAGGACCAACAGGGCAACGAGAGCGAGCTTGAGCTTGCGGGCGTCTTTGTATATATTCACGGCGCAAGGCCCATTGTGGACTTCCTTGGCGAGAGCGTGCATACTTCCGATAACGAGTGCGTCATCGTCAACAGGATGATGGAGACTACGATACCGGGGGTCTTTGCCTCCGGGGACGTGACCTGCACCGAGGTCCGCCAGGTCGTAATCGCCGCTTCCAACGGCTGTATCGCGGCCCTTTCGGCCGATAAGTACATCTCGCAGAGGAAGAGAAGGAAACTCGACTGGCACTAGTCTAAAGGGTGTTTATCCTGTGAGCGAGGCAGCCTGCGCCGAAGCCGTTGTCTATGTTCATGACCGCGATGCCGGGCACGCATGAGTTAAGCATCGCAAACAGCGCCGTAAGCCCCCCGAGGCTCGTGCCGTAGCCCACTGAGGTTGGCACCGCCACGATGGGCCTGTCCGTAAGGCCTCCCACCACGGAGGGCAGGGCGCCCTCCATGCCGGCTACCACTACAACGACCCTTGCCTCGTCCAGTGCCTTTCTCTGGTCCATGAGCCTGTGGATCCCGGCCACGCCGACGTCGTTGACAATGCTGACCCTGCTTCCGAGGAACGAGGCCGTCTGTACCGCCTCATCCGCCACGGGGATGTCGGAGGTGCCGGCGGATACGACAAGCACATTCCCTTTCTTTGCTCTCGCGCCTCCGGCGGAGATGATGCGGGAGGCTGCATGATACCTCGCGCCCTTTATTTTTAGCCTGTCAAAAATCTCTTTCGACGCCCGTGTGATGAAGAGGCGCCTGCTTTTCTTGTGTATCGCGCGGGCGATGGCGAGCACCTCTTCGGGCTGTTTCCCTTCTGCAAGGAGCACCTCGGGTATTCCCTGCCTGAGGTGGCGGTGGTGGTCTACCTTGGCGAAGTGGATGTCCTCGTAGGGTAGGTCGCGGAGTTTTTTAAGGGCGTCCTCTATACTCAACCTGCCTGATTTTACCGAATTCAGGAAAGACTTGAGCCTCTTGCTATCCATAGAACTCCGCTTTAAGGGTGCGGTTCATGAGGTCGCCCACGGCCCTCTTGGGGTCTTTGTCCCCGTAGAGCACCGAGTAGACCTCCGAGACGATTGGCATCTCGGTGTTGTACTTCCCCGCAAGCTCGTATGCGGCCCGTGTGGTGGCCACGCCCTCGGCAACGCTCTTTCTCGTTGCGACTATGTCGGCGAGCTTCTCCCCCCTGCCAAGCTCTTGTCCCACGGTGTAGTTTCTCGAAAGCGGAGAGGAACAGGTAAGCACGAGGTCCCCCAGGCCGCTGAGGCCGGAGAAGGTGTTTTCGTTCGCGCCCATCATGACCCCGAGGCGCGTCATCTCGGCCAGGGCACGGGTGATGAGTGCGCTTCGGGCGCTGTTTCCGAGGCCGAGGCCGTCGGAGATGCCCGCGGCGATTGCCATTACGTTTTTGAGCGCGCCGCCGAGTTCGAGGCCGATGATGTCGTGGTGGGTATAGACCCTGAAGTAGCTCGTGGTGAAGATCTCCTGAAGCAGAAGGCACGTGCCGTAATCCTCCGACGCAAGCGTAACCGCCGTGGGAAGACGCCTTATGACCTCTTTTGCGAAGCTCGGCCCCGAGATCACGGCCACGGTGCGGTTGATTGTCTCCTTTATTATAGAAGAGCAGGTCAGACAGGTTTCGTTCTCTATTCCCTTGGAGGCGTTTATGATTACCGCTCTTTCGGGCACGAACGGTGCCGCCGTGGCAAGTACTGAACGCATAAATTGGGTGGGTACGGCGCTTACCACGTAGCGTGCGTTCGAGAGGGCTCTTTCCATGTCCGAAGTAACGACGATGCTCTCCGGTATCGCGACGTCGGGCAGGTAGACGCTGTTTACCCTTGTGCTGTTTATCTCCTCCGCGAGGGCTTCCTCGTAGACCCAGAGCGAGACGTCGTAGTCCTTCTCCGCAAGCATCACGGCAAGGGCGGTGCCCCAGCTTCCAGCGCCTATGACCGTAATGTACATGTCCTTATCTTACACGCCTTTTGAGCTATTATAATGATACATCATTTCCCGGATTTTTCCATTTGTTTTTTCGCTATTTTGGCCCATATATCGCGCAGGGATACCGTCCGGTTGAATACGAGCCCCTTGCCGGAAGAATCTACGGAATCCACGCAGAAATATCCCAGCCTGAGGAACTGGAATCTGCTTCCGGCCCCGGCCCCGGCAAGGCTGGGTTCAACCTTGCACGCCTTCAGGACTTCCAGCGAGTTCGGGTTCAGGTGTTCGGTGAATTCCGTGTCCTTTTCGTCCTCGGGGTCCGCCTGTGCGAAGAGGTGGTCGTAGAGGCGGACCTCCGCCTCCAGCGCATGGGCGGCGGAGACCCAGTGCAGCGTGCCCTTGACCTTGCGCTCCGCCTGTGGGGAGCCGCTCCTGGTCTCGGGGTCGTACGTGCAGTGCACTCCGATTAACTCTCCGGTATTTTCGTCCTTGACGACATCCTCGCACTTGATGATATATGCGTTTTTCAACCGAACCTCGCGGCCCGGGGCCAGGCGGTAAAATTTCTTCGGCGGCTCCTCGCGGAAGTCGTCCTGCTCGATAAAGATCTCTCTTGAGAAAGGAACCTTCCGCGTGCCCATCGAGGGGTCTTCGGGGTTGTTTACGGCCTCGAACTCTTCCACCCTGTCTTCGGGGTAGTTGGTTATGACAACCTTAAGGGGCCGGAGAACCGCCATCACGCGAGGGGCGCGCCTGTTGAGGTCTTCGCGCAGGCAGTGCTCAAGGAGCGCGATGTCGGCGATGCTATAGGTCTTGGCCACGCCGATGCGCTTGCAGAAGTCCCTTATCGCCTCGGGGGTGTAGCCCTTCCTCCTTAGCCCGGATATTGTGGGCATCCGGGGGTCGTCCCAGCCGCTTACATGCCCCGCTTCGACCAGTTTCAGGAGCTTCCGTTTGCTCAGCACCGTGTGGCTGAGGTTCAACCGTGCGAACTCTATCTGCTGAGGGTGGTGAACGCCAAGCTGCTCAAGGAACCAGTCGTACAACGGTCGGTGGTCTTCGAACTCCAGCGTGCAGACGGAGTGGGTGATGCCTTCGATGGAGTCCGACTGGCCGTGGGCCCAATCATAAATAGGATAGATGCACCACTTCTCATCTGTCCTGTGGTGCGGCGCCTTGAGGATGCGGTACATGACCGGGTCGCGCATGAGCATGTTGGGCGAGGCCATGTCGATCTTGGCGCGCAAGACCCGCGACCCCTCGTCGAACTCGCCGGCCTTCATGCGGCTGAACAAATCGAGGTTCTCGTCGATG
>DAOUWH010000251.1 GCA_030667205.1 Nitrospirota bacterium | reverse complement strand
TACCCGTCTTAGGCTTGGTAGGCCGTTACCCCACCAACAACCTGATAGGCCGCAGGCCCATCCCCAGGCGTGTTACCACTTTTACCACTGACATCTCAGTCCGTGGTCCTACGCGGTATTAGCCCCGGTTTCCCGGGGTTGTCCCCCTCCTGAGGGCAGGTTACCTACGTGTTACTCACCCGTGCGCCACTAGACTATACAGATCCACTCACCGAAGCGAACTTCTCAGTATAGCCCCGTTCGACTTGCATGTGTTAGGCACGCCGCCAGCGTTCGTTCTGAGCCAGGATCAAACTCTCATTTGAAACCTGAAAAATCTTGAATTACGAACTGACAGGTTGCTACGCACTTTTTAGGCTTTTCAAAGAACAGACGTATATACTAACTAAATTCCAGCGTCCTGTCAAGCGTCCCCCGGGCGCCCTTTTTCAGGCCGCAAATCTCCTCTATACTTATATTTTATCACAACTGGAAGGCCTGTCAACACAAATGCGCGGAGGGCCGTCCGGGCAAAAATTAACCTTAATTACCAATGAGTTGCCCGGGCCGTGAAAGAAGAGAAGCGTTTACCTACTCGTATCTCAGGGCCTCTATGGGGTTTATCCTCGAGGCCTTAAGCGCCGGATAAAAGCCGAAAACCACCCCTACCCCTATGGAAAACAGAAACGACAGCGCCACCGCCCACAGCGGGAACGCGAACTCAAAATCCCCGAACCTCGACAGCATATACGCCGTCCCTGCGCCCGCCACTATCCCGAGCACCCCTCCGAAGCCGCATAGTATCAGGGCCTCCATGAAAAACTGCATCCTCACATCGCTCCTCGTCGCGCCCACCGCCCTTCGGATGCCTATTTCCCTTGTCCTTTCGGTAACGGAGACGAGCATGATGTTCATTATCCCTATGCCGCCCACCACAAGGCTCACCGAGGCAACGGCCCCCAGCATAAAGCCCATCGTCCTTGAGGCCGACTCGGCCCGCTCGATTATGTCGGTAAGGTTCCTTATGGTAAAGTCGTTCTCCCCTCTCGGAGGTATCCTGTGGCGCTGCCTCAGGAGAATCCCAACCTCTTCCTCTGCCTCCCTGAGCCTGCCGTCCACGGCCCGCACGAACATCGCCCTTACGTGCGTGATGCCCATGAGTTTCCTCTGGGCCGTAACGAGCGGCATCAGTATTATGTCGTCCTGGTCGCGGCCGCCGGGGCTGGAGCCCTTTTCCTTGAGCACGCCTATCACCCTGAACGGAAGCCTGTTGAGCCTTATGGTCTTGCCCACGGGGTCTTCATCGAAGAAGATGTTATCCGCAACCGTCCTGCCCAGCAGGCACACCTTGGCCTGCGATTGCATCTCGCGGAGGGAGAAAAACCTGCCCTGCGCCATCTCGTAGTCCCTGACCCTGGCATAGGAGGGGGTAGTGCCGAGCATCGAGGTGGACCAGTGGAGGTGTGTGTAAATCGCCTGAACGACTTTTCTTACCGTGGGGGCGGCGCTGTCTACGGAGTCCAGTTCCCCGATAGCCACCGCGTCCTCATACGTAAGGGTCTGCACCCCGCCGGAGCCCATCCTCGCACCCGACGTGGTTTGGGCACCGGGCAGCACCAGGAGGAGGTTCGAGCCAAGGCTCTGCATCTCCTTTTTCATCCTGCGGTTGGTGCCCTCGGCAACGGCTATCATAGTCAGTATGGCCGCCACCCCGATGACGACACCCAGGGACGTAAGGGCGGCCCTCATCTTGTTGGTCTTAAAAGCGATTAAGGCCGTCTCAATGGACCTCAGTGGAACCCCCTGAAACCGAATCTCCTTCTTCTCGCCTCCGGCTGGGACTCCACCACCACGGTATCGCCCTCGGTAAGGCCCTCGAGGACTTCGGTGTTCTCCTCGTCGCCCATGCCGAGCTTCACAGGACGCGCAACGGGCCTGCCCTCCTCCAGTACCCACGCAACAGGCCCCCTGGTCTTTGATTTTTCGGCCCCCGGCATCCTTACCCGGAGGGCCCTGTTCGGAAGCAGAAGGACTCCCTTCTTCCCCGACATGATGACATCCACTGTCGCCGTCATACCCGGCCTCAGGACAAGCCCCTCGTTGTCGAAATATACGAGCACATCGTTGGTGACCACGCTCTGCTCTATGGTGGGAGAGTAATGCATCTTCGATACCTCGCCCCTGAACTGCCGCTCGGGAAAGGAATCCACATAAAACAGGACTTCCTGTCCCTCACTGACCTTTCCTATATCGGCCTCGTCCACCGAGGCGTATATCTGCATCCGCGCAAGGTCGCCCACGGTAAGCAGGGTCGGGGCCTGGAGGCTTGCCGAGACGGTCTGCCCTTCATCGACGTCCCTCGTAAGGACAACCCCCTCCACCGGCGACCTGATTATGGTCTTGCTAAGGTTTTCCAGGGCCACTTCGAGCGCGGCCTCGGCCCTCTGCATTTCCGCCAGTGCAACC
>DAOUWH010000113.1 GCA_030667205.1 Nitrospirota bacterium | reverse complement strand
TTGAAGGCGCGCTTGAGAGTTTTAAAAAATCCTACGAGGCGGGCAAGTCCCCGCGTGCGCTTTTGTACATGGCCAACTGCGAGTACTCCCTTGGCAGGCCCGCCGCGGCCCTTTCGAGGCTTGATGAGATAGAGCGCAGGTTCTCAGGGGACGAGGTGTACGTCCCTCTTGCCCTTTACAAGGCCTCGGTGGTGCACCAGAAGGAGGGCAAGCCCGAGGAGGCCCTGGAGGCGCTTGACAGGCTTTACGACCATAAATCTGCCTTGTACAAGGATATGGCCCTGGCGGAGTCCGCAAGGGTGCTCCAAGCAATGGGGAAGGCCGATGAAGCCGTGGAAAAATACAAGCTCATCCTGAAGGATTACCCCGGGTCGCCTTTTGCCGGGGAGGCGCGGCTCAGGACCGAAAAGGAAGGCGAGGCTGAAGCGCCCGAACCTGAAAAGGGTGAGGCTGAAGTCTCTGAAAAAGGCGAGGGCGGTTAGGCGGTATTAATTGGCGCGGAGGCCTACGGGTATTAGGAGCTTCTGGCCCACAGTTATGAAACCCCTCCTGTTCAGCTTGTTGTAGGAGATTACAGTCCTGGACCTTACCCCGGTCTTTTGCGCGATCTCCGATACCGTGTCCCCTCTTTTTACCCTGTAGACCTCGACCGTGAAGCGCTTGCCCTCGGGTATCTTCGAGAGGTTTTTGAAGAACTTCTTGTGCATGCCCCTGGGAATTTTGACCTTGTAGTTCTTCACATCGGGCGGCGTGCTCCAGCGTCTGAGTTCGGGGTTCATCTCCTTGATCTTCCGGACGGTGGTATTGGCGCACTTGGCGACGATGTCCAGGGTGAGGGGGCTTTCGAGCCTGACCTCGTCGTAGACGAATGCTTCCTCGTATGTTATGTCGAAGCCGTATTTGGCGGGGTCGGCGGCTATAAGCCTTGCCGCTATGAAGTTCGGCACGTAGTTCTTGGTCTCGCGCCTTATGTGACTTGTCGAAAGTAGGCCCCAGTAGTCGTGGCTCCTTGTTCTTCTGAGGGCTTTTCTTATCCTTGTCTCGCCGGCGTTATATGCGGCCATGGCAAGGCTCCATGAGCCGAACATGTCGTACAGGTCGCTGAGATACCCTGCCGCCGCCCTCGTGGACTTTACGGGGTCGCGCCTTTCGTCGACCCACCAGTTCACCTTCAGGCCGTACCTTTTAGCCGTCGCGGAGATGAACTGCCAGGGCCCGGCGGCCCTCCTGCGGGAGTAGGCCCGGGTGTTGAAGCCGCTTTCCACGAGGGGAAGGTAGGCCATGTCCTCGGGCAGCCCCTCTTCCCTGAGGATTTCTTTCATCATCCCGATATACCGCCCCGAGCGGCTGAGGTAAGTGGCGAAGGTCTCCTTGAGCCTCCCGGTATACAGCTCGATGTTGCGCTCGACCGCCCGTGAGGCCCTACTGTGGTGCCTGTAGGAGGCGAGGTCGAGGCTGACGGGCATGATATAGTCGTCATAGGGCATTACGAATTCGTTCTTCATGCATACCCCGACGTACTCAAAGCTGTCGACTACGATTGTGCCTCGCCTGCAGATCTCGATGGGTTCGGGCGTGAATACGCCCACGTTCATAAGCTGCTGGGAATAAATGTCATTGAATGCGAAAGCGGGTGTTACGAGCAGTACAAGTATAAAAACTGTCAGTGCTATTAAATTTCGCATCCCGACTATTTTCACTTTAAAGGGAATATATTGTCAAGATGTTGCTGGATGCCGCTGGCATTTTTACCGCCGGATTTCCTGGTTGTTTACAACCTGGCAACTCTCCGGGGACCTTGAATTTGGCTTGTTTTCGGGGGCAGGGAGGGCGCCGCAGAGCCGCGGGAGAATTTTTTTGTTTACATAGCATACCCTGAGAATATAAAATAATATATTTATGTTCCGGATGGGAGATGTTTTATGGGGATTGAAAGCTTATGAAGAAGCTCATGGATAGGACAAAAACGGTCGCGCTTGCTGTCGTTGTCGCCTGTGCGGTGTTTCTTGCGTATTCGCTGCCTGCGCTGGCGCAGGATGTGCCCGTCGTCAATGTTGTCGAGATACAGGGGCTCCAGAGGATAGAGGAGGGCTCGGTCCGCGCAAAGATAACCCACGGCCCCGGCGAACCCCTTTCCTCCGAGAAGGTCACGGCCGACATACAGGAAATCTACAAGATGGGCTATTTCGACGACGTAAGGGTCGAGGTCGAGCCGTTCGAGGGCGGAGTCAGGCTGATATATATCGTGAGGGAAAAGCCCGTCATCATGCGCGTGGAGTTTCAGGGCAACAAAAAACTCGATGACGAAAAGCTCAAGGACCGCTTGACGATAACCTCCGGCTCTATTGCCGATACCGCCCTCATACAGAGCAATGCCGACCTGCTCACCAGGTTCTATTCGTCAAAGGGCTTTGCGCTGGCCGAGGTAGTCTCCGTAGTAAGGAGGGTCAGCGACTCTCAGGCGGTCCTCACGTATCAGATCAGCGAAGGCCCGAAGGTCAAGATAAAGAAGATCGAGATCGTCGGCAACAAGGCATTATCAAAAGGGAAGATAAAGGGAGTGATGAAAACCGGGAAATGGCGGTTTTGGTCGTTCCTGTTCAAAGAGGGTTATTACGAGAAAGGCAGTATGGACGCCGATGTCAAGAGGATAAAGGACCTTTATTTCGACAACGGCTATATCCAGGCCGCCGTCACGGAGCCCGAGATAGAGATTTCCAAGGACAAAAAGCGGATGACGATTGTCATAAGGGTCTCCGAGGGAGAGCAGTTTAACCTGTCCTCCATAGATATAACCGGAAACACGGTATTTACGGAGGCGGAGCTGAGGGAGAAGCTCACGTCGGAGCCCGGAACGGTCTTCAGCAAGGGCAAGCTGGAGAAGGACATAGTCGAGTTCACCGACACGTACGGCGAGAAAGGCTATGCCGCGGTCGCTGTTTTACCCGACATAGTGCCGGAGGAGGCGACAAGGCAGGTGAAGGTCACCCTTAGAATAAATGAGGGCGACATTTACAGCGTCGGGGAAATTTCCATCTCCGGCAACCACAAGACCCGGGACAAGGTAATAAGAAGAGAGGTCAGGCTTAACGAGGGCGACACCTTCGACGGCAAGCTTCTGAAGAGGAGCTACCAGAGGATAACGAACATGGATTTCTTCGAGGAAGTCAAGCTTGTGCCCAGGCTGAAACACAGGGAAAAAGAAGTTGACATAGACATTGCCGTCAAAGAGAAAAAGACGGGCTCCATCTCGCTCGGCGTGGGATACAGTTCGCAGGACAAGACGGTTGGAATGATAGAGTTCAACCAGGCTAATTTCCGCGGTGCGGGACAGAACGTCAAAGTCAAGGCGGAGCTGGGCAGTGTTGCGAATTACTACTCGCTCTCCTTCACTGACCCGTGGTTTCTGGACAGGCCTGTTGCTTTCAGCACCAGCCTCTACAACACGGAACGCGAATACGCCGATTACAGCCGCAAGTCCCTTGGCTTCAGTGTCGGTCTGGGAAAAGAGTTTAAGGAGTACTGGCGGGCGAACATCACTTACAGTCTCGAGGAGGCCGATATAACCGAAGTGGACGCGACGGCGTCGGCGGTCATAAGGGAGCAGGAAGGCAAACGTCTCACAAGCAGCATATCCCCCAGCGTCTCAAGGGACACAATGGACAATTTTATAGACCCGCACACCGGATCGAGAAACAGCGCTTCTTTAGTCTATGCCGGCCTTGGAGGCGAGAACATGTTCCTGAAGTTCAAAATTAATTCGGACTGGTTCTTCCCGGTGAGCGAGCGCACGACCCTGGTCTTCAGGGGCCAATACGGCCATGCCACTGGGCTACAGGACAGGAAGGTGCCTCTTTATGAGATGTTCTATGTCGGTGGCATAAACTCCATCAGGGGGCTTGGGTTCGGAGAGGCCGGGCCGCGGGACGACACCGGCGAGGTCATAGGCGGCCTGAATATGCTCGTCTTTAACACGGAGTATATATTCCCGCTGTCGGATTCCCTGAGGCTCAAAGGGGTCGTCTTCTTTGACACAGGCGCCGCTTATGATGGTAAAATTGATAAGATGAGGTATTCTACCGGCGGCGGCGTGAGATGGCTGTCTCCGATGGGCCCGATCAGGCTGGAGTGGGGCCGCAACCTCGACCCTCTGCCCGGGGAAAGCAAGAGCAGGTGGGAATTTGCAATCGGTGCGTTTTTCTAACGCAGACTCAAGCGCCAGCACGGCGCGGCAGCCGATGTCGGTGGAATCGGAAATATTCAGTTTCTGAAAGGGAGATAACATGAAAAAGTTTTTGGCGATATTTTTTGTCCTTGCCTTCTCGACATATGCCTTCGGCCAGGAGAAGGTGAAGGTCGGTTTTATCGACATGCAGAGGGCTATAAACGACTCGGAGGCCGGAAAGCAGGCAAAGAAGAACCTCGAAGACATGATAAAGGAGAGGCAGGACAAGATAGACGAAAAGATCGCTCTCAGGGACAAGCTGCTTGCGGAGGTCGAGAAGCAGTCAGTCGTGCTTTCAGAGGAAGCCAGGGCGCAGAAAGAGGGTGAACTTGAGAAGCTTGTCCGCGAAATAGAGAGGATAATCGCTGATTCCAATACCGACCTCCAGCAAAGCCAGAGGGAACTGGAGGTCGAGATATTCAAGGACCTGCAGGACATAATCGACGGCGCCGGAAAAGAGGGGGAATACACAGTCATATTGCCCTTGGACATAGTTCTGTACTCCCCGGATGGCAGCGACATTACGGACCTCATTATCGAAAAACATAACGCACTTTTTAAGAGCAAAAAGGGCTCAAAGCAGAAATCCGGAAAGAGATAACAGGCGGCTTTAGTTGATGAAGCTCAGGGATATCGCCCGGGTTCTGGACGGTGAGATAAGCGGAGAGCCCGAACTCGACATAAAGGGCGTGGCCGGTATCGAGGACGCCCGCGAAGGCGACATAACCTATGTCGCGGACAAAAAGAGCATACCCCTTGCCAAAAAGAGCCCGGCCTCCTGTGTGCTCGTCAAGGACTTCATCCCCG
The DNA here is from genome assembly GCA_030667205.1 of Nitrospirota bacterium. GTDB lineage: Bacteria > Nitrospirota > Thermodesulfovibrionia > Thermodesulfovibrionales > JdFR-86 > DAOUWH01. Next base: position 900 of record DAOUWH010000113.1, on the reverse strand, counting down.
AACTCAAGATAACTCAGCTTGCGGTTCCGGACCCCCGGTATGCATTTGCGGTGCTGCTCGGGCACTTTTACGAGGCGCCCCGCCCCCAGGCCGGCGTCCATGACCTTGCCTTTGTTTCCGATGAGGCCTCTTTGGCGCCTGAGGTGTCGGTCGGGGCGTTTGCATATATCTCCGGGGGCGCAAGCATCGGGGTGAGGACGGTGCTTTATCCCGGGGTCTTCGTCGGCGAGGGCTCAAGCATCGGGGAGGACTGCCTGATATACCCGAATGTAGTTATCAGAGAGGGCGTCAGTGTCGGCGACAGGGTCATTGTTCACGCCGGAGCGGTCATAGGCTCCGACGGCTTCGGCTATGTAATGCACGAAAAGAAACATTTTAAGATACCCCAGGTGGGGGGCGTTACGATCGGCGACGACGTTGAGATAGGTGCCTGCACGACAATTGACAGGGCGACCACCGGCTCTACGGTGATAGGAAAAGGCACAAAAATAGACAACCATGTTCAGATAGCCCACAACGTAAAGATAGGCGAAAACTCCATACTGGTCTCGCAGGTGGGCATCGCCGGGAGCACGAATATCGGGAGCAACGTCATGCTCGGCGGGCAGGCGGGCATAACCGACCACGTAAATATCGCAGACGGCACAATACTTGCCGCGCGCTCGGGCGTAATGTCGGACCTTAAGAGGGGAATATACTCCGGGGCTCCGGCCGTGCCCCGGAGGGAGTTCATGAGGGTCGTGAGCTATCTGTATAAGCTTCCGGAACTCAACGAAAGGATAAAGGAGCTTGAGGAGAAGCTCGGCAGTATCGAAAGGAGACGAAGGAAATGATCGACGTCAATGAAATAAAAACCATCATCCCGCACAGATACCCTTTCCTGCTTGTTGACAGGATAAT